>NZ_JBSGTX010000087.1:0-31662 GCF_053607625.1 Streptomyces sp. NPDC055103 | reverse complement strand
CCCGAGGGCTCCGCCCCGGGAGACGCGGCCGGCGTCACGCCCGGACCAGGCGCTCCAGGACACCGCGCAGACTCTCCGCCAGCGCGGTCAGGTGCGGCTGCTGCAGCATCGTGTGGTGGTCACCGGGGACCGTGTGGAGCTCGAAGCCCTTACGGGCCAGGACGCGCCACGGGCGGGTCTTGGGCCTGCGCGGCCGCTCCTGCGCCGACAGCAGCACCAGCCGGCCGTCGACCGGGCCCGGGCGGTGCCGCAGCAGGGCGCGGGTGTTGGCCTCGAAGACCCGTATCCGGTCCCGCATGTCCTCACGGATGCCTTCCGGGACGAGGGCCGCGCGCTCCAGGAGGTCGAGGAGCGCCTCGTCCTGGCGGTCCGGCGACAGGCCTCGTAGTGCGGCCTCGTCGTAGCGGGGCGCCGGCACGCCCGCCAGGCCGGCCAGATCGTGGACGAAACCGCCGAGGAGCACCGCGCGGTCCGGCAGCTCCTCGCCCAGGTACGGCGGCATGCCGGTGTCCAGCATGACGACCAGCGCGACCGGTTCGCCCGCGGCGGTCAGCTGACCCGCCATCTCCGCGGCCACCGTGCCGCCCAGGGACCAGCCGCCGAGATGGTAGGGGCCGTGCGGCTGCACGGCGCGGATGGCCTCGACGTACCGCGCGGCGAGGGCGGTCAGCGACGTGGTGACCGGGCCGTCGTCGAGGCCCGGGTCCTCCAGGCCGTAGAGCGGCTGCTCGGGATCGACGAGGCGGGCCAGCGGCAAATACGGCACGACGGATCCACCGACGGCGTGGACCAGGAAGAGCGGCGGCCGGCCGCCGGTGGGCTTGATGGGTACCAGCGGCGACCGCTGGGTCCGGTGCGTGCGGGACGGATCGAGCAGCATGGCGGTCATCTCCACGGTCGGAGCCGAGTACAGGTCGCGCATGTCCAGTTCGGCGTCGAACTCCCGGCGGATCTCGGCGCGCAGCCGGGTCAGGTCGAGGGAGGTGCCGCCGAGGTCGAAGAAGTTGTCGTGGACGCCGATCCGTTCGGTGCCGAGCAGTCGGGACCAGACGCGGGCGACGGCGTGTTCGGTGTCGCCGCGCGGTGCGACGTACTCGCCTGCGCGGCTCGGCTCCGGGGCGGGCAGGGCCCCCCGGTCCACCTTGCCGTTGACGGTCAGCGCGATGCGCTCCACGGGGACCAGCGCGGAGGGCACCATGTAGTCGGGCAGCCGGGCCGCCAGGTGCGCGCGGATCTCGCCGAGGTCGTCGAGGTCGCCCGCCGCCTTGGGCACCAGGTATCCGACGAGCCGGTCGTCGCGTACGGTCACGCACGCGCTGTCGACGTGGGGATGGGCGGCGAGGACGGCTTCGATCTCGCCGAGTTCGATCCGGAACCCGCGGATCTTGACCTGCTGGTCGATGCGGCCCAGGTACTCCAGGCCGCCGTCGGCGCGGCGCCTGGCCAGGTCGCCGGAGCGGTAGAGCCGGGCGCCGGGTGTGCCGCCGAAGCGGTCGGCGACGAATCGCTGCGCGCTCAGGTCCGGCCGGTTGAGGTAGCCCCAGGACAGACCGGCGCCGCCGACGAGGAGTTCACCCGGTACGCCGATGGGCGCCGGCTGTCCGGCCGGGTCGACGACCCACAGCGACAGGTCGGGTATCGGCTCGCCGATGGGGCTGGTGTTGGCGTCGAGGAGCTCCCGGGTCAGGGGGCAGTAAGTGACGTGGACCGTGGTCTCGGTGATGCCGTACATGTTGACCAGCCGCGGCCGGTCCTCGCCGTGCCGGTCGAACCAGCGCCGTACGGAGTCGATGTCCAGGGCGTCGCCGCCGAAGATCACGTACCGCAGGGAGAGTTCCTCGGGGCGTTCGCCGTCGACGGCGACGAGCTGTCGGAAGGCGGCCGGGGTCTGGTTGAGCACCGTGACCTTCTCGTGGGCGAGGAGCCGCTGGAAGTCCTCGGGCGAGCGGGTCTGCCAGAACGGCACCACGACGAGCCGGCCGCCGTGGGCGAGGGCGCCCCACAGTTCCCAGACGGAGAAGTCGAAGGCGAACGAGTGGAACAACGTCCACACGTCCCGCTCGTCGAAGCGGTACCAGTCCTGGGTGGCCCGCATCAGGCGGACGACCTGGCCGTGCGGGACGGTGACCGCCTTGGGCTCCCCGGTCGAGCCCGACGTGTAGATGAGGTAGGCCAGGTCGGCGCCGGTCACGGTGACGTCCGGCACCGGAAGGTCCCCGTCGGTGTCGTCGTCCAGGGGCAGCGCGGTCGCGGGCACGTCGGTTCCCCGCTGGGTGACCACCACCGAGAGGCCCGCGTCGGCGGCCATGTAGGCCAGCCGCTGCGCCGGGTAGTCGGGATCCAGCGGTACGTACGCGGCGCCCGCGCGCAGGATGCCCAGGATGCCGACGACGAGGTCCGTGTCCCGGTGTACGCAGAGGCCGACGAGGCTTCCCCGGACGACCCCTCGGGCGGCGAGCCGGGCAGCGAGACGTTCGGCCCGCCAGGCCAGTTCCCGGTAGGTCGTCCGCTCCTCGCCCGCGACCACCGCCACCGCGTCGGGGCGGCGCCGGACCTGTTCGGCGAACAGGTCCCACAGCGAGGCGTCGGCCGGCACCTCGCGCCGGGCGGCGCTCCACCGGTGGAGCAGCGCCGCCTCGTCCGGCGCGGGCAGGACGAAGTCGCCCACCGTGGTGTCCGGGTCCGTCACGGCACGGGTCAGGACGCGGCCCAGGTGTTCCAGGAGCCGGGTGATCCGGTCGCGGTCGAAGAGGTCGGTGGCGTACTCGGCCTGCAGCCGCAGTCCGCCGTCGGCGGTGACGGTGGCGTGGGCGGCCAGGTCGAAGCGGGCGACGGAACCGGCCACCGGCAGCGGTTCGACGGTGACCGGGCCGAGCGCCGGCGCGGCTGCCGAGACCTCGTCGGCGTGCAGGGTGAGGCTGATCTGGAAGAGCGGGTTGCGGCCCGGTTCGCGGGCGGGTCGCAGCTGTTCGACGAGGGTGCTGAAGGGGAGGTCCTGATGTTCGGTGGCGCCCTGCACGGCCAGTTCGCAGCGGCGTACCAGCTCCCGGAAGGTCGGGGCGCCTGCGACGTCGGCGCGAAGCACGACGGTGTTGGCGAAGTAGCCGACCAGCGGCTCGAGTTCAGGGCGGTTGCGGCCGTAGAACACCGAGCCGATGCCGATGTCGTCCTGCCCGGTGTGCCGGGAGAGCACGGTGAGGAACCCGGCCATCAGCACGGACAGCAGTGATCCGCGCTCGGTGTCGGCCAGTCCGCGCAGGGAGGCGCCGAGCCCGTCCCGCAGACGGAGTTCCACGGTGGCCCCGGGGTGCCCGGCGCCGGTACCGCGCGGGCGGTCGGTCGGGAAGTCCAGCTGCGGCAGGGCGTGGAGCTGTTCCCGCCAGTAGCCGAGCTGCTTGTCCAGGACGTCGTCGGCGAGCCAGGTGCGCTGCCAGACGGCGTGGTCGGCCGGCTGGATGTCCAGGGCCGGAAGGGAGGCGTCCTGGTCGGTGTACAGGGTGGACAGTTCGTCGAGCAGGACGCCCGCCGACCATCCGTCGGCGATGATGTGATGGGTGCACAGCACCAGGACGTGCTCGACCGGGCCGAGCCGCAGCAGCTCCGTGCGCAGCAGCCGGTCGGTGGCGAGGTCGAACGGGCGGGTGGCGGCCTCGGCGAGCGCCTCCGGCACCTCGTCCGGGTGGATCGGGGTCACCGCGAGCGGCCAGGCCGGCGGTGCGGGATCGGTCACCTGGACCGGTACGCCGTCCACCGCGACGAACCGGGTGCGCAGGCTCTCGTGCCGGTCGACCAGTCGGCCCAGGGTGCGGGAGAGCCGGTCGACGTCGAGGCGGCCGCGCAGTCGCAGGGCGAGCGGGACGTTGTAGACCGGGGACGCGGGATCGAGCTGGTGCAGGAACCACAGGCCTTCCTGCTGGTACGACAGCGGAGGTGCGGCGGTCCGCGCGGCGGCGGGGATCCGTCGGCGGCCGTCCGGTTCGTCGAGCCGGCCGGCGAGTTCGGCGACGGTGGGCGCCTGGAACAGGGTCGCCACGCCGAGGTCCACGTCGAAGGTGGTACGGATCCGGTTGATCAGGCGGATGGCGAGGAGCGAGTGGCCGCCGAGCGTGAAGAAGCCGTCGTGCACACCGACCCGCGGTACGCGCAGCACCTCGGCGAACAGCGCGCAGAGGGCGCGTTCCCGGTCGTCGCGCGGTGCCACGTACTCCGTGCCGGAGGCGGCCTGGTCGGGGGCCGGCAGCAGCCGCCGGTCGATCTTGCCGTTCGGGGTGAGCGGCAGTTGTTCGAGCGGGACCAGGGCGGAGGGCACCATGTACGGCGGCAGCACCGAGGCCGCCGCGGCGCGGATCCCGGCGAGGTCGGGCGACGGTACGGCGGGCACCAGGTAGCCGACGAGGCGCTTGTCGCCCGGCCGGTCCTCGCGGGCGTGCACATGGGCCTGCGCCACGTGCGGGTGACGGACCAGGACGCTCTCCACCTCGCCGGGTTCGACCCGGAAGCCGCGGATCTTCACCTGGGAGTCGGCCCGTCCGGCGAACTCCAGGGTCCCGTCGGCGCGCCACCGGGCGAGGTCTCCGGTGCGGTACATCCGGGTGCCCGGGGCGCCGAAGGGGTCGGCGAGGAAGCGTTCGGCGCTGAGCCCGGCCCGGCCGGCGTACCCGCGTGCCAGACCGGCACCGGCCGCGTACAGCTCGCCGACCACCCCGACCGGTACCGGCCGCAGCCGGTCGTCGAGCAGGTAGACGGCGGTGTTGTCCATGGGTCGGCCCAGCGGCACGCTGTCCGGCACGGTGTCCGGGTCGTGCAGGGCCGACTGCACCGAGCACATGGTCAGTTCGGTGGGGCCGTACGTGGCGCGGACCCGCAGCCCCGGGTGGCGGCGCAGGACCGCGCGGACCGCGGCGGGGCTGACCACGTCGCCGCCGGTCATCACCTCGCGCACGCCCGCGAAGCAGTCGGGGTCCTCCTCGGCGATCACCTGGAAGAGGCCGGAGACGAGCAGGACGTCGGTGAGGCCGGCGGCCCGCACGACGGTGCCGTCGACATCGCCGACCGGGGCCACGACGACCTCTCCGCCGGACAGCAGGGGCACCCAGATCTCGCAGGTCGACGCGTCGAAGGCGTGCGGTGAGTGCAGCAGCGCGCGGCGGGGCCGTTCGTCCTGCCAGCACCGGTCGCGGGCGAACGCGAGCACACCTCGCTGGGTGGTGACGACCCCCTTGGGCGCACCGGTCGAGCCCGATGTGTACATGATGTACGCGGCCTGCTCGGGGTGTGCGACACCGGCGGGTACGGCAGCGCGGTCGGCCGCCGTGGCCACGAAGCCGGTCACCGTCAGGGTCGCCACCTCGGCGCCGGTCGCGACGTCGTGGTCGCGCAGCGCGTCGTCGACGAGCAGCAGTTCCACGCCGGCCCGGTCCACCATGTCGCGCAGCCGTTCGGTGGGCGCGGTCAGCGGCAGGGGTACGAAGCAGCCGCCGGCCTTGAGCACCGCGAGCATCGACACGATCAGGTCGGCGGAGCGCTGCTGGAGCAGGGCGACCGGTGTCTCCGCCGTCACGCCGAGCCGGCTCAGGCGGCCGGCGAGGAGGTCGCTCCGCCGGTCGAGCTCGGCGTAGCTGAGGCTGCCGTGCTGGTCGGACACGGCGGGCGCGGCGGGAGTCCGGGCGGCCTGCTGGGCGAAGGCCCGGGCGAGTCCGGTCGACGGTTCCGGAAGGGTGGTGCCGTTCCAGTCGCGCAGGAGGGTGTCGCGTTCGCGGGCGTCCAGCAGGTCGATGTCGCGCAGGGCCCGGTCCGGGTCGTCCACGACGGCTTCGAGCAGCCGGACCAGGCGGTGCGCGAACGCCGTGACGGTGTCCCGGTCGAAGAGTTCGGTGCGGTGGACGAGCTGCGCGGACAGCGAGAGCGGGGTGCCGTCCGCGGCGTACCGGTCGGTGAAGGCGACCGACAGGTCGAAGTGCGCCGCGATGGTCCGGTTCCGCAGCTCCGTCACGGTCAGGCCGTCCAGCGTGTACTGCGCGGCGGCGTTGTTCTGCAGCACCAGCGCGACCTGGAAGAGCGGGTGCCGGTTGAGCGCCCGGCTCGGGTTGAGGGCCTCGACGAGCCGGTCGAAGGGCAGCTCGGGGTGGGCGAGGGCGGCGATGTCCGCCTCCCGGGCCCGGGTGAGCAGCTCGCGGAACGTCGGGTCGCCGCCCGTGTCCAGACGCAGCACGAGCGTGTTCACGAAGAAGCCGATCAGGTCTTCGAGGTCCTCCTCGGCCCGGCCCGCGTCCATCGTGCCGAGCGGGATGTCGGTGCCGGCGCCGAGCCTGGTCAGCAGGGCCGCGAGGGCCGCGTGCACGACCATGAACAGCGACGCGTCGGCGTCGCGCGCGAGCCGCAGCAGTCCCGCGTGCAGTTCCGGCGGCAGGTCGAGACGTACCTCGCCGCCGTCGTCGCCGGAGACCTCCGGCCGGGGCCGGTCCAAGGGCAGCGGCAGCTCGTCGGGCAGGTCGGCGAGCCGCCCGGTCCAGTGGGCGAGGAGGTCCTCGCCGTCCGGGCCCTCCAGGAGCTCCCGCTGCCACAGCGCGTAGTCGGCGTACTGGACGGGCAGCGGCTCCCAGTCCGGCGCGGCGCCGGCCCGGCGGGCCGCGTAGGCGGCGCCCAGGTCACGGCCGAGCAGCGCCATCGACCAGCCGTCGCCGACGATGTGGTGGAGCACCAGGTACAGCGTGTGGGTCCGCTCGCCGGTGCGCAGCAGCCACACCCGTAGCGGCAGGTCCGCTGTCAGGTCGAAGGCGTGCCGGGCCAACCGGTCCAGGGTCGCGGGGAGTTCGGGCTCCGTGACGTCCAGTTCGGTGACGAACTCGGCGACCTCCACGGTGTCGCGGACCCGCTGCCACGGCTCGCCGTCGACCTCGGGAAAGACGGTGCGCAGGCTCTCGTGCCGGGCCACCAGGTCACCGAGGGCGGAGCGCAGGGCCGCGGTGTCGAGCGGGCCCTCCAACCGCAGGGCGAGCGGCAGGTTGTAGGTCCACGCGCCGGTGTCGAGACGGTTGAGAAACCAGAGGCGTTGCTGCGCGAAAGACAACGGGAACACGGATCCTCCTGCGCCTGCGAGACATCGACGGTCGTCGGCCGCACACGATAGGTCGGTTCCACGGAAGGCAAGGTCACCGAGCCCGAAAGGGCCTTGTCCCAAGGGGTTTTGGCGGCCCCCTCTAGGGGTTGTCGCACCACTTTCCGTCCGCCCATCATGAGCCACCCCGCACGGGACCACCGGCACATATTGACCATGGAGGGCCGCGATGCCGTTTTCGCCGGAGTGCTTGCCGTCTGCCGATACCGACCTGCCCGATTCCTTGCACGGTCTGGTGGCCCGGCACGCGGCGAGTCGCGGTGACGCACCGGCACTGCGCTGCGGCCCGGTGGAGTTGTGCTACGCCGAACTGGACGCGCTGGCGAACCAGTTGGCGCATGTGTTGCGCGGTCGCGGGATCGGCGCCGACGACGTGGTGGCGCTGGCGCTGCCCCGTTCGGCCGATCTGATCGTCGCCATGCTCGCCGTCGGCAAGGCCGGCGGCGCGTTCCTGCCGGTCGACATCCATCACCCGGCCGAGCGAATCGCCTTCATGTGCGCCGACAGCGCGCCCCGCGCCCTGCTGACGGCCGCGACGGTGACCGGGTTGCCGGACACCCCCGGTACCGCCCAGTTGTCGCTGCCGGAGCTGCTGGCCGTGGCGGCGAAGGAGCCGGTGACCGCCCCTGACCCGGTGGACCGTCCACTGTCCCTGGCGTACGTCATCTACACGTCCGGTTCGACGGGCCGGCCCAAGGGCGTCGCCGTACCGCACCGGGGAGTGCCGCCGTTCGCCGCCGACCTCGTGGACCGGATGGCGGCGGGCCCGAGCTCCGTGGTGTCGCAGCTCGCCTCGCCCAGTTTCGACGCCATGATCATCGAGGTGCTGCTGGCGTTCGCGCCGGGCGGCACCCTTGTCGTGTCGCCCCCCGACACCCTGGCCGGCGAGGATCTGGCCGCGTTCCTCGCGGACAACGGGATCACCCACGCGTTCGTCCCGCCGTCGGTCCTGGCGACCGTACCGGCGGCCGAACTGCCGGAGCTGCGGTCGCTGATGGTCGGCGGCGAGGCGTGCGGCGCGCGCCTGGTGGACACCTGGAGCCGCGGCCGCCGGATGATCAACGGCTACGGTCCCACCGAGACGAGCATGGCGATCACCCTCTCGGCCCCGCTCGTGCCCGGCTCGGAGGCACCGCCCATCGGCTCCCGGTCCGGCGCCACCCACCTGTACGTCCTGGACGACGCGCTGCGCCCGACGCCTCCCGGCGAGATCGGCGAGCTGTACAGCGGAGGCGGCGGCGTGACCCGCGGGTACGTCGCCCGCGCCGGGCTCACCGCGCAGCGCTACGTCGCCGACCCGTTCGGGGCGCCGGGCACCCGGATGTACCGCACGGGCGACCTGGTGCGGCAGCTGCCGGACGGACAGCTCGCCTACTGCGGCCGGGCCGACGACCAGGTCAAGATCCGCGGCCTGCGCATCGAACCGGGCGAGATCGAGGCGGTCCTCGCCGGACACCCGGCGGTCGAGCAGGCGCGGGTCCTGGTGCACGAGGACCAGGCCGGCGAGAAGCGGCTCGCCGCCTATCTGGTCGCCGCGCAGGCACCGGACACCGACGACGGCAACGCCGAACGGCACGTCGACGAGTGGCAGCAGATCTACGACACCTTCTACGACGAGTCCGACCGCGCCGCCTTCGGGGCCGACTTCTCCGGCTGGAACTCCACCTACACCGGTGAGGGGATCCCGGTCGAGCAGATGGCCCGCTGGCGGGAGGCGTTCGTCACCCGCGTACGGAGCTTCGCGCCACGGCGCGTCCTGGAGGTCGGCGTCGGATCCGGCCTGATCCTGACGCCGCTCGTCGGCGAGGTGGACGAGTACTGGGGCACCGACTACTCGGCGTCCGCGATCGAGGGGCTGCGCGACCGGCTCGCCGGCGAAGCGGGCACCGCCGAGAAGGTCACCCTGCGCGTCCAGGCCGCCGACGACACCACCGGCCTGCCGCGCGGCCACTTCGACACGATCGTCATCAACTCGGTCGTGCAGTACTTCCCCGACGAGCGGTACCTGCGGGACGTCCTCGCCAAGCTCCTCGACCTGCTCGGGCCGGGCGGCCGGCTGCTCGTCGGAGACGTCCGGTGCCTGCCGCTCGTGGACAGCATGTGGACGGGCGTCCGGCTCGGGCAGCTCGACCACGACCCGGAACCCGAGGCGCTGCGCCGCGAGATCGAACAGGCGGTGACCCTGGAGAAGGAGCTCCTGATCGACCCGGGGCTCTTCGGCACCGTCGGCGCCGGCGCGGTCGACGTACGGCTCAAGCGCGGCGCCGACCACAACGAACTGACCAAGCACCGCTACGACGCGGTGCTGCACAAGGCCGGCACCGATGCGCAGAACCTGTCGGCCGTCCCGGCGCTGAGCTGGGGACTCGACGTCCAGGGTCCCGAGGACCTGGCCGCGCGTCTGGCCGGCGGCGCCGCGCTGCGGCTCACCGGGGTGCGCAACGCCCGGGTCGCGGGTGAGGTCGCCGCCGCGCGAGCGGTCCGGGCGGTCGCACCGGTGGAGGCCACACGCGCCGCGCTCGACGGGCCGGCCGACGGGATCGACCCGGAGTACTGGCACTCTCTCGCCGCGACGCACGGACGGACCGCCGTGGTCACCTGGTCCGCGGACGGCCCGGACCTGCTCGACGTGCTGTTCCCGGCGGCCGACGGCCCGAAGGCACTGGACGGCGTGTACCTGCACCGCGACCCCACCGGGTCCACCGACCCCACCGGGTCCGCCAGGGCCACCAGGGCCACCAGGGCCACCAGGGCCACCAGCTCAACCGGCCACACCGGCTCTACGGGCTCCACGGACTTCACCGGCTTCACCAACGACCCCATCGCCACCCGCCGTCGCGGGCTGCTCGTCGCGGCTCTGCGCGACTGGGGCAAGGAGCGGCTCCCGTCCTACCTGGTGCCCTCGGCGTTCGTGGTGCTCGACGCGCTGCCGCTGACAGCGAGCGGCAAGCTGGACCGGCGGGCGCTGCCCGAACCCGACTTCCGCGGCGACGTCTCCGGCCGGGCGCCTCGTGACGCGCGGGAGAAACTGCTCTGCGAACTCGCCGCCGAGCTGCTCGACCGGGCCTGGGTCAGCATCGACGACGACTTCTTCGACCTGGGCGGCCACTCGCTCCTCGCCACCCGCCTGCTCAACCGGATCCGGGGCGCCTTCGGCGTCCGGCTCGGGCTCGACGCGCTGTTCGCCACGCCCACCATCGCGGGCCTCGCGGCCACCGTCGCCGAGACCGCCGGACAGGAGGCGCCGACCCTGGCCGCGGCCCCGCGACCGGAACGCGTCCCGCTGTCCTGGGCCCAGCAGCGCCTGTGGTTCGTCAACCGGATGGATCCGCTCGGCTGGACCTACAACCTGCCGGTGGTCCTGCGCCTGGCCGGTCCGGTGGACCGGGCCGCGCTGGCCGCCGCGGTCGAGGACCTGATGGTGCGGCACGAGTCGCTGCGTACGGTCTTCGACGAGCGGGACGGACAGCCGTACCAGCGGATCCTTCCCCACGTGCCGGCCGTCGATCCGGTCCCTGTGCTCGACGTGGCCGAGGCCGACCTGGACGAGGCCGTACGGACCTTCTGCCGGGAGCCCTTCGACATCACCGCCGACGTGCCGGTACGGGTACGGCTGCTGCGCACCGCGCCGGAACGGCACGTGCTGGTGCTGGTCCTGCACCACATCGCCGGCGACGGCTGGTCGATGCAGCCGCTGGCCCAGGACCTGGCCGCCGCGTACGCGGCGCGGGTGGCCGGCACCGCGCCGGCCAGGCAGCCGCTGCCCGTGCAGTACGCCGACTACGCGCTCTGGCAGCGCGACCTGCTCACCGCGACGTACCAGGATCAGATGACGGCGTTCTGGAGCGACCACCTGGCGGAGCTCCCGGAGGAACTGGCCCTGCCCTACGACCGGCCCCGCCCCGGCGGCGCCGACCACGACGGCGAGCTGCTCCCGTTGCGGATACCCGACTCGCTGCACGCCGGTCTGCTCGCCGTGGCCCAGCAGAGCCGGACCACGCTCTTCATGGTGCTGCACGCCGCCTTGGCCGCGCTCTTCACCCGGCTCGGCGCGGGCACCGACATCCCCATCGGCACCGTGGTCGCCGGGCGCGGCGACGACAAGCTCGACGACTTGATCGGCTTCTTCGTCAACAACGTGGTGCTGCGCACCGACACCGAAGGCGACCCGACCTTCCGCGAGCTCCTGGAACGCGTCAGGACCGACGACGTGGCCGCCCTCAGCCATCAGGACCTGCCCTTCGACCGTGTCGTCGAGGCGCTCAACCCGGCCCGCGCGCTCAGCCGCCACCCGCTCTTCCAGACGATGCTGGTCCTGCAGAACAACGCGGACGCCGACTTCGAACTGACCGGCCTGGACGTCGAGGTGGTCCGGTCGACGCCGTCCGCCGCGCAGCTCGACCTCTTCGTGAACCTCACCGAGACCTACCGGCGGGACAGCGCCGCCGACGGCATCGTCGGTGAGATCGTCTACCGCACCGGGCTCTTCGATCCGGACACGGTGCGGTCGCTCGCGGACCGGTTCGTCCGCGTCCTCCAGGCCGTCGTCACCGACCCCGACCAGCGTCTCGGCCGGCTCGACGTGCTCGACGGCGACGAGCGCGACACCATCCTCCGGTCCTGGAACGACACGGCGCGGCCGCTGCCGGACGCGTCGATACCGGAGCTGTTCGCCGCGCGCGCCGCGGCGGCCCCCGACGCGGTCGCGGTCACCGGTTCCCTCACCCTGACCTACGCCGAGCTCGACCGGCGGGCCAACCACCTGGCACACCGGCTGGTCGCGGCCGGTGCGAGCCCGGACCGGCCGGTAGCGCTGCTGCAGGACCGCTCGGCCGACCTGATCGTGTCCATGCTCGCGGTGCTCAAGGCGGGTTCCTCGTACCTGCCGCTGCCGTCGACGGCCCCCGCCGGCCGCCTGCGTCAGATGGCCGACCAGGTCCACGCCACGCTGCTCGTCACCGACCGGCCGCACGACCTGGCGGGACTGACCGTCCTCGCACCGGGGGACGGCGAGTCGCCCGAGCCGCCGCGCCCGGCACCGCACCCGGACCAGGCCGCCTACGTGATGTTCACCAGCGGCTCGACCGGTACGCCCAAGGCCGTCGTCCTGACCCACCGGAACACCGCCGGGTTCGTCCGCGACCGGCTCTGGCGGGCCGGCGGCACGGTGCTGATGCACTCCGCCACCGGTTTCGACGCGTCGGTGCACGAGATCTGGACACCGCTGCTGACCGGCGGCACGGTCGTGGTGGCTCCCGAGGAGATCCTCGACGACGCCGGTCTGGCCCGCGCGGTGACCGCGTACGGCGTCGACAGGATCTGGCTCACCTCCGGCCTGTTTGCGGCCCTCGCGGAGAACCCGGACTGCTTCGCGGGGATCCGGGAGATCCTGACCGGCGGCGACGTGGTGCCGCCCGCGGCGGTCGGCCGGATCCTGGACCGCCATGACGGCCTGACGGTCAGGGCCTTGTACGGTCCGACCGAGACCACCACCTGCTCCACCCGGTTCTCGATGTCCGACGCGCCGGCCGTGCCCGGCCGGGTGCCGATCGGCACACCGATGGACAACACCCGGCTGTACGTGCTCGACGGCCGGCTCCAGCCGGTGCCGGCCGGGGTCCCGGGCGAGCTCTACATCGCCGGTTCCGGGGTGTCGCGCGGGTACGCGGGCCAGCCCGGCCTGACCGCCGAACGGTTCACCGCCGATCCGTGGGGACCGCCCGGCAGCCGGATGTACCGCACCGGTGACATCACCCGATGGCGGAACGACGGCACCCTGGACTTCGTCGGCCGGGCCGACGGCCAGGTGAAGATCCGCGGCTTCCGGGTCGAACCCGCCGAGGTCGAGTCCTCGCTCACCGCCCTGCCGGGCGTCGGGCAGGCGTTCGTCACCGCCCACGAGGACCGCGCCGGCGACCGCAGGCTCGTCGCCTATCTGGTGCCCAGCGGCCCCGAACTGGACGTCGCCGCCGTACAGGACCGGGTCGCCGCCGCGCTGCCCGACTATCTGGTGCCCAGCGCCTTCGTCGTCCTCGACCGGCTGCCGCTCACCGGCAACGGCAAGGTCGACCGGCGGGCCCTGCCGGAGCCCGAGTTCGAGACGGGCACCGGATACACGGCGCCGCGCACCCCCGCCGAGGAGATCCTCGTCGCGCTCATGGGCGAGTTGCTGGGCAGGTCCCGGGTCGGCGCCCACGACAACTTCTTCGACCTCGGCGGCCACTCGCTCCTCGCCACCCGCCTGGTCAACCGGGTCCGCACCCACCTGGGAGCGGACCTGGGCATCGCGGACCTGTTCGAGGCCCCGACGGCGGCGGCACTCGGGGCACGGCTCGGCGCCGGCACCGGGGCCGGCCCCACGCACGGCCCCCTGCTGCCTGCCGAGCGGCCCTCGCCGCTGCCCCTGTCCTACACGCAGGAGCGGTTGTGGTTCCTGTCCCGGTGGAACGGTCTCGGCTGGCCTCTCGTGCTGCGCCTGGACGGGGCCCTGGACGTCGGTGAGCTGCGCGCCGCGGTGGGCGATCTGCTGGAGCGGCACGAGACGCTGCGTACCCGCTTCCCCGAGGTCGACGGGGCGCCCTGCCAGCAGATCCTGGAGAAGGCCGACCCGGACGAGGTGCTGCGGGTCGCCCCGGTGGACCCCGCCGCCCCGGACCGGGAGCCGACGGCCGCCGCCTTGGACGAGGAGCTGACGGCCGCCGCCCTGGACCGGGAGCTGACGGCCGCCGCCCTCCACCCGTTCGACCTCACCACCGACCTGCCGCTGCGGCTGCACCTGTTCCGCACCGGCCCGGACCGGCACACGCTGCTGCTGCTCATGCATCACATCGCCGGTGACGGCTGGTCCCTCGCCCCGCTGACCCACGACCTCGCCCAGGCGTACGCCGCCCGCGTCCGTGGTGACGCGCCGGTCTGGCGCCCGCTGCCGGTGCAGTACGCCGACTACACGCTGTGGCAGCGGGCCCTGCTCGAAGGGCCGGCCGGGGAGCGCCTGTCGGAGTACTGGACCGAGCGCCTCGCCGGGCTCCCGCAGGAGCTAGCACTCCCCTACGACCGGCCCCGGCCGGACTCCTCGGACCTGCGCGGCGCGCTGCTTCCGGTCACCCTGCCCGCTCCGCTGCACGCCGGCCTGCTGGACCTGGCCCGGCGTACCCACACCACGCTGTTCATGGTCCTGCACGCCGCCCTCGCGACGCTGTACACCCGGCTCGGCGCGGGCACGGACATCCCCATCGGCACCGCGGTCGCGGGGCGAAGCGACGACAGCCTCGACCATCTGATCGGCTGCTTCGTGAACAGTCTGGTCCTGCGGGCCGACACCGCCGGGGACCCGAGCTTCCGTGAACTCCTCGGGCGGGTACGGGAGGTGGACCTGGCCGCCTACGCGCACCAGGAGCTGCCGTTCGACCGGGTCGTCGACGCGCTGAACCCGGCCCGCACGCTGAGCCGGCACCCCCTCTTCCAGACCATGCTGGTGCTGCAGAACAACACGGAGTCCGCTTTCGCGCTGTCCGGCGTGGACGTGTCGCCGGCGCCGGCCGAGGGGGCGGTCGAGGCGATCCGGGTCGGTCCGGTGGACTTCGACCTCAACCTGAGCTTCGTCGAGCACCTCGGGGACGGCCGGGTGCCCGAGGGCATCACGGGTGAGGTGCGCTACCGCACCGACCTGTTCGACCCGGACACGGTGGCCGCTCTGCTGGACCGCCTCCTGCGGGTGCTGAGCGCGGCCGTCGCGGATCCGGACGCGCCGATCGGGCGGATCGACCTGCTCTCCGAGGCCGAACGACGGGCCGCGCTGTCGGGCCCTCGCGACACCGCGCGGCCGGTCGTCGAGGAGGACCTCGCCGTCCTGTTCGCCCGGAGGGCCGCCGCCGCTCCGGACGCGATCGCCGCGGTCGAGGGCGATCGGTCGATCAGTTACCGGGACCTCGACCGGCGCGCCAACCATCTGGCGCACGCGCTGGTGGCGGCGGGCTGCGGGCCGGACGATCCGGTGGCGGTGCGTCAGCCGCGCGGTATCGACTACCTGGTGACGGTCCTCGCCGTCGTCAAGGCGGGCGGCGGCTATCTGCCCCTGCCGGAGTCCGCGCCGCTCGCCCGTCAGCAGCGGATGGTCGACCACATGCGGGCCGCCCTGCTCGTCACCGACGGGCCCACCGAGCTGACCGGGGTCACGGTCGTCACGCCCTCCCCCGGTACCGAGGAGCACGGCCCCAGGACCACCACCCACCCGGACCGCACCGCGTACACGATGTTCACCAGCGGATCGACCGGCACGCCCAAGGCGGTCGGCGTCTCGCACCGCAGCGTCGCCGAGTTCGTCGCCGACCGGGCCTGGGAGGGACTGCGGCCGGCCGACACGCTGATGCACTCGCCGACGTCCTTCGACCCGTCCACGTTCGAGATCTGGCTGCCCCTGCTGACCGGCGGCCGGGTGGTGATCGCACCCGAGGGCGACCTGGACACCGAGGTACTGGCCCGCACCATCGTCGACGGGCGGGCGACGACCGCGGTCTTCACCTCCGCGCTGTTCAACCTGATGGTGGCCGAGGCCGGACCGGCGCTGGCCGCGCTGGACCTCGTCTGGGTGGCCGGTGACGTGGTGTCGCCCACGTCGGTCGCGGACCTGCTGGCCGTCGCGCCGGACACCGCGGTCGCCGCCGCCTGGGGCACCACGGAGACCACGGTCATCTCGTCCTGGCACCCGATCGCCACGGCGCCGGCCCGTACGGTGCCGATCGGCCGGGCGATGGACCACACCCGCCTGTATCTGCTCGACGAGCGTCTGCGGCCGGTGCCGCCCGGGGTACCCGGTGAGGTGTACGTGACCGGGACCGGCCTGGCCCGGGGGTACGCGCGTCAGCCGGACGTGACGGCCGCCCGGTTCGTGGCCGACCCGTACGGCCCGGCCGGTGGGCGCATGTACCGCACCGGCGACCTCGCCCGCTACCGGCCCGACGGGGTGCTGGAGTTCGACGGCCGCGTCGACGCGCAGCTGAAGGTCCGCGGGTTCCGCATCGAACCGGCGGAGGTCGAGGCGGCCCTGACCGGCCACCCGGACGTGGCCCACGCGACGGTCACCGCGGACGGCGAACGCCTGATCGGCTACCTCGTGCCGGCGGACGTGGACGTGGCCGCCGTACGGGAGCACGCCGCCCGGACGCTGCCGGACTACATGGTGCCGAGCGTCTTCGTCACGCTGGACCGGCTGCCGCTGACGGGCAACGGCAAGGTGGACCGGAAGGCCCTGCCGGCTCCGGATCCGAGCGCGTCCGACACGGCCTACGTGGCGCCCAGGGACGAACGGGAGACCGCGCTGTGCGCGATGTTCGCCGAGATCCTCAAGGCACAGCGGGTCGGCGTGCACGACAACTTCTTCGACCTCGGCGGCCATTCCCTGCTCGCCACCCGACTGCTCAACCGGGTGCGTACCCGGTTCGGCGCGAGCCTCAGCGTGGCCGTGCTCTTCGAGGCCCCGACGGTCGCCGCACTCGCCGCACGCCTCGGCGAGGCCACGAACCGCACCCGCCCGAAACTCCGCCGGCGCACCGGCCCGGCCGGCGGGGAAGCGGATCCCCGGTGAGGCCACGGGCGAACGATCCGCGTACCGGTGCCGACCCGAACGGCCGGCACCGGCCGCACCCCGCCGGTGTGCCGGGCGGCGCGGACCTCGACGGACCCGACCGGTTCGCGCGCGCCGCCCGACCCGCTCTCCCCTGCCACCCGGTGGCAGCGGGACCGAAGACCGGCACGGCGCCGACGGTGCCGCGCCCGCCGGCCGGACACCCTTCCGGCCCGGCACCGTGGAACTCGAGATGATCGTCGAATTGGAGTGGGAGAGCGCGATGTCAAGCATCAGTCCCCCGGAGACCGCAGCCGATCTCGCCGCCGTCGCCGCCTTGCTGGAGATGGCCGACCGGCTGGGCATCGTCCCCCTGCTGGAGCGCGGCGAGCCGGTCACCGTGGCCGAGCTGGCCGTGGCCGCGGACGTACCGGAAGAGGGCATGGGCGGTTTCCTGTCCGCGCTGGTCGCCGCGGCGCTGCTGGTGCCGACCGGCGTCAAGGAGTTCCGGATCGCGGACGACTTCGCCGACCGGATCCACGAGTCCGGCTACCTGACCTGGTCGTTGCGGGCGAACCAGCCGTACCTCCAGAACCCCGCCGCGTTCCTGCGCGACCCGGCCGGCGCCGCCTCGCGGTTCCGGCGGAACGGGCGTGAGGTGGCGGTCAGTTCCCGGTGGATCGGCAGTCAGAGCTTCTACCCGGCCGCCACCGAGGCGATCCTCGCCGTCCGGCCGAAGCGGATCGTCGACCTCGGCGCCGGCGCCGCCGGTCTGCTGATCGACCTGCTCGGCCGGCTGCCGGAGAGCACCGGGGTGGCCCTGGACATGAGCGCCGGTGCCTGTGAGGAGGCGTCCCGCGCGGCGCTGGCGGCGGGCGTCGGCGACCGTCTCGAGGTGGTGGAGCGGCCGATCCAGTCCGTCGCCGACGACCCGTCCCCGGTGGCAGGTGCGGACGTCATCCACGCCGGTTTCGTCTTCCACGACATCGTGCAGGAGAGCGACGTCTTCGACCGGGTGCTGCGCAGGTGCCGGGAGGCGCTGCGCCCCGGCGGCATCATGGCGATCACCGACTCGGTGCCGAACGCTCCGGCGGAGCGCGAGCGCAGGTTCAGCGCGCTCTTCACCTACCTGCACGCCGGGTTCATGAACGTGGCGCTGCCTCCGGAGGAGGACTGGCTGGCGCGCTTCCGGCAGGCCGGTTTCGACCAGGCCCGGTGCGTGCCGCACCGGTTCCCCGGCGGCCGGCTCTTCATCGCGACCAGGTAGGCCGTCCTGAACAGCTGACGGTCGGACCCGGGAAGAGACCCTTCCCGTAAAGGACCACGACCGCGCCGAGCCGCCGGAAACAGCGTCTCGGCGCGGTCGTCGTCATGTCCGC
Source organism: Streptomyces sp. NPDC055103 (assembly GCF_053607625.1). Classification (NCBI taxonomy): domain Bacteria; kingdom Bacillati; phylum Actinomycetota; class Actinomycetes; order Kitasatosporales; family Streptomycetaceae; genus Streptomyces; species Streptomyces sp. NPDC055103. The sequence continues at coordinate 13,604 of NZ_JBSGTX010000087.1, read as the reverse complement.
GTGGATGACGCGGCTACGCGGGCGGCTCCCCGGCGGGCTCCTTGGGCGCCCAGAACATCAGCAGGAACTCGACCGGCACCACGGCGTTCTCCTCGTCGTCGGGCCGGTTGAACTCCTCCATGAGCGCGGACAGGCGGGACCGGAACTCGGTGGCCCGCTCCGGCGACAGCCGACGGTCCAGCGCCACCACCATCGGGCCGAGCGGGTCCGGCTTCGCCGCGGCCTGCTCCGCGTCCGGCCCCGGTCCCGGCTGGAAGCGGCCGCTGATGATGTCCCGTACGAGCCGGTCACGGAAGTCGTTAAGCGCCGCGGCGAACGCGTCGGCCAGTTCGCCGGCGTTGCCCGGAGCGGCCAGCAGATCGCGGCTCAGCCGCAGGGCGAACTGCGCCACCTGGTACTGGCTCTCCTGGATCCCGGAGACCATCCGGGTCTGCGTGACCTTGATCAGGCCGGCCGCCTCGAGCACCTTGATGTGCCGGTAGAGCCGGGTGGGGGGCTGGTCGAGGAGCTGGGCGATCTCCTTCACCCGGTGCGAACCCCGCACGTCGCTCATCATCGTGCGGAGAATCGCCAACCTCAGCGGGTCGGACAGGGCCTTCAGCGTCTCCACGTCGTCCACCTCCCGGACGACCGCCATCGCGTCGGCATCGTCAGCCATTGACCCATCTCCGTTTCCTCATAGCGAACCATTCACTTGCATGCTACCGTTCACGCATGAGTGAACGCTTACGTGACCGTGATAGCGAAGCTCCCACCACGTCCATGCCTCTGCGTCGCAACCGACGCTTCCAGATTCTCTGGATCGGGGCGGCCGCGGCCAACCTCGGCCTCGAAACCGTGGAGGTCGCCTATCCCCTGCTGATCATGTCCCTGACCGGGTCGCCCGCGCTGGCCGGGCTGTTCGGCTTCGCCCAGATCGGCACCGCCCTCCTGGTCGGACTGCCGGCCGGCGTGGTGGTCGACCGGTGGGACAGGCGCCGCATCCTGTTGATCTCCGAGGCGGTCCGCGCGCTCACTCTGGCGTTCATCGTCCTCATTCTGGTGGCCGGCCGGGCGAACTTCGCCCTTCTGATCCTGGCCGCGATCGTCCTCGGCGCCGGTACGGCCTTCGGCGCACCGGCCCGGATGCTCCTGATCCGCGCCGTGGTGCCGGACCATCAACTCACCGCCGCGCTCAGCCAGGACGAGGCGCGCAGTGGCGCCGCCGCCCTGGCGGGTCCGCCCCTCGGCGGCGCGCTCTACCTGGTCTCCCGTACGTTCCCGTTCGTCGCCGCGATCGCCGGCTTCGTCATCTCCTTCGTCTGCGCCCTGGCCGTCCGCGTACCGAAGGCGGCGGCCGTCACCGAGCAGGTGAGCGACGAGAAGAAGAGCGCGCTCGCGCCGCTGGTCACCGCCTTCTCCGGACTGCGCGACCTGTTCGGTGACCGGCTCCTCCGGTCCGCGCTGCTCCTGATCAGCGTCTTCTACTTCAGCATCACCGCCGCGATCCTCATGGTGATGGTGACCCTGCGCGACCAGCATCACTCCGCGGGCACGATCGGTCTGGCCCTGTCCGGTACCGCCGTCGGCATGCTCGTCGGCTCGTCCCTGGTGCCGCGGCTCAACCGGCTGCTCAGCCCCGGCGCGCTGCTGCTCTCCGCGTCCACGCTGACCACGGTCGCGGTGGCCCTCCTCGCTCTCCCGCTCGGCCCGGTCTGGGTGTTCGCCATGCTGACCCTGGCGGCACTCGGGCTGCCGGCGCTGAAGATCCTCGTCGACATCATGATCTTCCGGCAGACCCCGGACCACCGGCGCGGCCGTGCCATCGCCGCGACCATCACCGTCATCGGCGCCGGATCCCCGCTCGGTTCCCTGGCCGGCGGTCTGGCCCTGCAGTTCCTCGGTGTCACCGGCGCCATCGCGCTGATCGCGGGCGTCCAGGCCGTGATCACCGCGGCCGGGCTCGCGAACCGGCACGTCAGGTCCGCTCGCTGGCCGAAGTGATACCCCCGCCTCCCGCGTGAACCCGCCTCCTCACGAAAGCGAGCTCCGTCATGCTCAAGCAGCCCATCTTCATCGTCGGCCATCCCCGTTCCGGTACGAGCCTCGTCCGCAGTCTCGTCGAACGCAGCGAGCACGTCTGGAGCATCGGCCGCGAAGGCAAGCCGATCTGGGAGCGGGACGGCCTGCACCCCAGCCGGCGCGGCTGGCAGTCCAACGCCCTGGACGCCTCCGACGCGACCCCCGAGGTGGCGGCCCAGCTGAACGCCGACCTGCTCGCCGCCGCGCGCAAGCCCGGCGCGGAGTGGTCCGTCGGCGACAAGCTCGACTTCCTCGACTTCATCAGCGCCCAGGGCCTCCAGCCGCACTACTACGACGTACCGCTCAAGGCCCTCCAGGAGCGCTTCCCCGGCGACGTGCCGGTAGGCCCGCCCACCACACGGGACGGCGGCGAGCTCGACGAGATCACCCCGTTCTGCTTCCCGCCGCGCGGCCCGCGCCCCACCGAGGCCGAACTCGCCGACGGGATCCGGCTGGTGGAGAAGAGCATCCAGTCCTGCTTCCGGATCCCCTTCCTGCAGGCCCTCTACCCGGACGCCCGGTACGTCTTCGTCGTCCGCGACCCGCGCACCAGCATCGGCTCCCTGATGGACGCCTGGCTCAACCCGCGGATGTTCTTCTCCTACCCGATGCCGGTGCCGCTGCGCATCAAGGGCTACTCGGACGTGTACCCGTGGGGCAAGCAGTGGTGGAACCTCAGCCTGCCGCCCGGCTGGCAGGACTGGGTGGACCTGCCGCTGGCCGAGGTCTGCGCGCAGAACTGGCTGGCCCACAACCGGGCCGTCCTGGACGCCGCCCGCGCCCTGGCCCCGACAGGCAACTCCGTCCTCGTCCGCTACGAGGACGTGCAGACCGACCCGGTGGCCACCATGGAGGCCGTGGCCGAGGCGGTGGACCTGCCCTTCGCCGACGCCTGGGGCCGCCGCGACCTCCCCGTCGTGATGACCCAGACCGTTCCCGACCCGGACAAGTGGCTCCGTCACGAGTCCGAGATCCGCAAGGTCCTGCCGCTCGTCCGCGACCTCGCGAAGGAGGCCGGCTATGACGACTTCTGAACCGCCCGGCACTCGATCAGCGGTGGAAGACCGTCCTACGATCCCGGTCATGAAAGCCATTCAGGTCAGCAAGGCCGGCGGACCCGACGTACTCGAACTCGTCCGCCTGCCCCGCCCGTCGCCGAGCGCGGGCGAGGCGCTGGTACGGCTCGCCGCCGCCGGGGTCAACTACGTCGACGTCTACCTCCGCTCCGGCCTCTATCCGCAGGAAGTGCCGTTCATACCTGGGCAGGAGGGCGCCGGCACCGTCGTGGAGGTCGGCCCCGGGGTGCGCGAGGTCGCCGTCGGTGACGTCGTCGCCTGGGCGAACCTGTCGGGCTCCTATGCGGAGTACGCGCTGCTGAGCGCCGACCGGCTGGTACCGGTGCCGGACGGAGTGGCCCCCGAGACGGCGGCGGCCACCCTGCTCCAGGGCATGACCGCGCACTACCTGTGCCACGACACCTACCCGGTCAGGGCCGGCGACACCGTCGTCGTGCACGCCGCGGCGGGCGGCGTCGGCACGCTGCTCACCCAGCTCGTGCGGCTGCGCGGCGGCACGGTGATCGGCACCGCGTCGACCGAGGCGAAGGCGGAGGCCGCGCGCGCCGCCGGCGCCGTCGAGGTCGTCGACTACCGGCCGGGCGCGCTGCTCGCGGCGGTGCGACGGCACTCCGGCGGCCTCGGCGCCGCCGCGGTGTTCGACGGCATCGGCGGTCCGACGTTCGACGAGAGCCTCGCCGCACTGCGCCCGCGCGGCGTCCTCGCGGTCTACGGGCAGTCCGGCGGCGCGGTGCCGCCGTTCGACCTGCAGCGCCTCAACACCGCCGGGTCCGTGTTCGTCACGCGTCCGAACCTGACCCACCACATCCAGGACCGGGCGGAGCTGCTCCGCCGGGGAACTGCCGTGCTCCAGCTGGTCCGCGACGGCCGTCTGCGGGTCCGTATCGGACAGCGGTTCGCCCTGTCCGACGCGGCGGACGCCCATACGGCCCTCGAAGCCCGCACGACGATCGCCAAGACCGTGCTCACCTGTTCCTGATACGGCGCGTCAGTCCTTGCGCACGGGGCGCAGGGTCACCAGATCGGTGCCGTCGCAGTAGGTGAGGTCACCGCCCTTGTCACTGCGCAGGAAGGCCTGGCAGTCCGACTCCCCCTCCCACAGCGGGCGGTCCTCGTAGTCCAGCAGGACCAGGCGGCGGCCGTCCTGCCAGATGCGGCCGGGGATGGCCCGTGCGGCGGGGCTCAGACCTTCGGGGCGGACCGGGCGGCCGGCTTCGGACAGGTGCCGGTCCGGACGGCCGGGCGCGCGGACGATCTCCTCCCAGCCGCCGCCGGTGACCAGGTACTCGCCCGGGGCGAGCCGCGGGGAGTGGTCCAGGGGGCCGTCGTGGGGGTCGACGACGAGAGCCCCCTCGGCTTCCGGCAGCGCCAGGCGGTACCCGACGGTCAGCGGGAGCGTGCGGTCCCAGCGGCAGCCGGTACGCGGATCGCGCGGGGCCTGGGGCTGGTCCCAGACGAAGGTCCGCTGCCAGCCGCGGTCTTCGGGGTTGTCCGCCGTCGCCCGCCCCGCGAGGACGGTGACCCGGCAACTCCCCCTGGCCGGGGCGGTGGCCATGACGATCCGTCCGCCGACCTCGACGATCCGGTCGACGCCGTCGGGCGGCCGCAGCTCCGTTTCCCAGTACGGACGACCGTCCTCCGGGTCGAGAACGCCGATGCGGCCGGCGCCGACGAGGTAGGGCCGACAGCGGTTCCCGCCCATGCGCCGAGGGGTGTCGAACGGGGCGAACGCGTCAGCTCGGCACGCGTCCAGGACCCGCGACACGCCGGGCACCGTCCGCGTCCACACGGACTGCCCCGTGGACGTCCGCCGGCCGGTCAGCCGGCACGCCCCCGGGCGGCACTCCGCCACAAGCACCGTCCCGGCATCCCTCTCGTACAGGAACACCTGGCTGCCCGGGGGCAGGGCGTGCCGCCAGGCCAGGCGCCCGTCCCACGGGTCGATCCCGGCGATCGCGCTCGGCCCCCGCTGCCCGTCGCGTCCGCCGACCAGCACCACCCTGTAGCGGTCGACGAGCGCGGAGTGCGCGGCACCGGGCCGCTGCGACGTCAGCGCGAACTCGGCGGGCAACGTCAGCCGCCAGCCCCGGCTCTCCGGGCCCGCCCGCCGGGCGATCGTGCGGCCCTGGCCGAGCATGCCCGGTTCGGGGCTGTTCACCACCCACGTGCCGTCCGACCCCGATGCCACCGGCAGCCGCACGCGCGAAGACTCTTCGGGAACCGCCGAACCGTCACCGAATATCGGCCCCGGCGGGACGAAACACCCCGCGAGCAGCGACCCCACCACCACGCCCAGCAGCCCCCGCCACCACCGACGCCGCATCGCACCCCCCGGTTCGGCCTTCAGGGTAGAGTGCCCGCCGGCCGTTCGGCCGTGCCCGAGTCCCTTTCGTGACGGCCTCGTAGCCGTGCCGCCGCCTCGCCGGTGCCGTAGCGACCCGAGGTCAGCCGACCCCTGGCCCGCCGTTCGTCGGCGGGTACCCGGGGCGGGACGGAACCGGCGCGTGGCCGGGCCGCGGGGTCGGCAGCGGAGGGAGGGCGGGCTCGTGGAGCCAGGACGTGAGCAGGCCGTCCACCGGCTCGGGCGCGTAGCGGGCCACGTGCGCGGCGAAGCCGACGGTGGTCACCACGCCGTGGCGGTGCGCGGTGGCCCAGTCGCGCAGCATGCGGAAGAACGGGCCCTCGCCCAGCGCGCAGCGGATCGCGTGCACCGCGAGCCCTCCGCGCTGGTACAGGCGGTCGTCGAACATCAGCTTGCGGCCGGGGTCGGCGAGGACCAGGTCCTGCGGCTGCGAGGCCAGCAGCCGGTGTGCCGCAACCGCCAGTTCCTGCGCGGTACGGCCGTCGGAGCGCTCCGACCAGAGCCATTCGGCGTACTTCGCGAAGCCCTCGTTCAGCCAGATGTGCCGCCAGTCGCCGATGGTGACGCTGTTGCCGAACCACTGGTGCGCGAGCTCGTGGGCGATGAGCCGCTCCGAACCCCGCACACCGTCCACGTGGTTGGCGCCGAAGAGCGAGAGGCCCTGGGCCTCCACCGGCACGTCCAGCTCCTCGTCGGCGACGACGACCGCGTACTCGCCCAGGGGGTAGGGGCCGAACAGCTCCTCGAAGAGCCGCATCATCGCGGGCTGCCGGGCGAAGTCCCGGGAGAATTCCGGCAGCAGATGCGCCGGTACGTGGGCGGTCTGCGGCACCCCGCCGAGGCCGGGGTCGCCGAGCAGCACGGTCTGGTACATGCCGATGGCGAGGCCGACCAGATAGCTGGAGGTCGGGGCGGTCTGCTCGTACACCCAGGTGGTCGTGGAGGCCTTGGCCGTCCGGGTCAGCAGCCGCCCGCCGGCGACCACCGTGTACGGCGAGGGGGTGTTGACCGAGATCTGGTACGAGGCCTTGTCGGCGGGCCGGTCGTTGCACGGGTACCAGGAGGGCGCGCCGACCGGCTGGCTCGCGACGAGCGCGCCGTCGGTGAGCTCCTCCCAGCCGAGGCCGCCCCAGGGGCTGCGTACCGGCTTGGGGTTGCCCGACCAGTGGACCTCCACCGTGAAGGCGGCGCCGGGGGTGAGGGGCTTGGCCGGGCGGACGTGCAGCTTGCCGCCCCGGTGGGTGTAGCGGGGGGCCCGTCCGTTCACCTGCACCCGGCCCACTTTGAACTCGGCCAGGTTGAGGGCGAACTCGGCGAGCGGCGCCCGGCCGACGATCGCGCTCAGCCGGGCCGTCCCGGCCAGCCGGTTGGGGCCGGGACGGTAGTCCAGGGCGATCTCGTACCGGTGGACGCGGTATCGGGGATCGCCGTTGGCCGGAAAGTACGGGTCCGACGCCGTTGTCCGCTGGCCGCTCACTGCCGCTTCCGCTCCCTGCGCTGTGCTCGTACGCCGTGGCCCCTTCAGGACCGCCACGCCTCGATCGGATTGCCCAGCCAGCGGGTGTCGGCGGGGACGGATTCCCCGGCCATCACGAGAGAGGCGGGTCCCAGTGTGCTGCGGGCCCCGACCGTGCTTCCGGGCAGGACGATTCCGCCCGGGCCCAGGGTGGCGCCCTCGCGGAGGACCACAGTATCCGTCCTCAAGATCCGGTCGTGGAAGAGGTGCGTCTGCAACACACAGCCGCGGTTCACGGTGACGGCGTCGCCGAGGGTCACCAGGTCGCTCTCGGGCAGCCAGTAGCTCTCGCACCACACTCCCCGGCCGATCCGGGCCCCGAGACCGCGCAGCCACAGGGCGAGGAGCGGGGTTCCCGGCACCGATCCGGCGAGCCAGGGCACGGCCAGTACCTCGACGAACGTGTCGGCCAGTTCGTTGCGCCAGACGAAGCCGCTCCACAGCGGGTGCTCCCCCGTCCGGTGCCGGCCCACGAGGAGCCATTTCGCGGCGACGGAGACCGTCGCCGCGGCCGCCCCGGCGGCGAGCAGGACCACTCCGGACAGCAGTGCCGTCCCCACGGTCCCGAGTCCGTCCGTCGCGGCCAGGGCGCACAGCGCGGCCACGGTCAGGACGGCGAGCGCGGCCGAGCAGAACACCGGGACGAGCCTGCAGAGTTCCACCAGGCCCCGGGCCCACAGGAGGCGCGCGGGCGGGTCGTAGGTGCGGCTGCGGTCCGCGGCGGCGGCGGACCGCGGCAGCTTGACCGGCGGCAGGCCCAGGTACGAGCTGCCCTTCTTGGCCTTCTTCGGGGTGGCGGACAGCACGCCGACAAGACCGTCGTCGGGCACGCTGCGGCCCGGCGCGGTCATGCCCGAGTTGCCGAGGAACGCCCGGCGTCCGATCTCGGAGTGTCCGATGCGGACCCAGCCGCCGCCCAGTTCGTAGGGGGCGGTCAGGGTGTCGTCGGCGAGGAACGCGCCCTCGCCGACGGTCGTCAGGCTCGGGAGCGCGAGCACGGTGGACACCTCGGCGCCCCGGCCGATCCTCATGCCGAGCAGCCGCAGCCACACGGGGGTGATCAGTCCCGCGTACAGCGGGAAGAGGGTCTCCCGGGAGAGGTCCATCAGCTGGGTGACGGTCCAGGCCTGCCACCCGACCCGACTGTGCGTGGGGTGGGTCCCGGTCCGCAGCCCGAGGCTCAGCAGCCGCACGGAGACGAGCAGCAGCAGCGCGTACGCGCATCCGAAGGCGAGCGCTGCCGGCGCCACGGCCGTCAGCGCGCCGCGCAGGGCGTCGGCGAGTGCGGCTTCGGCGGGTACGAACAGGCTGACGACTAGCAACGCCGGCAGGGCGGCGAGCACGGGCAGGGCGGTCAGGCAGAAGCCGGTCGCTCCGTACACGGCGCGCCAGTGGGCGGCGCGCGGCGGGCGGCCCTCGGGCCAGTTGCGCTTGGCCTTGCCGAGCTTGACGGCGGGCGCTCCGGACCAGCGCTGACCGGTCGGGATCTGTCCGGTGACGGCGGAACCGGGCGCCACCTCGGCCCGCTTGCCGACCCGTGCGCCGGGGAAGAGCACGCTGCGGGTGCCGACGACCGCGCCCGCGCCGACCTTGACCGGGCCGATCACGAGCCGGTCTCCGTCGAGCCAGTGCCCGGAGAGGTCCACCTCGGACTCCACGGCGCAGCCGCGTCCGAGCTTGAGCAGGCCGGTCACGGGCGGCAGGGAGTGCAGGTCGACGTCGGGGCCGACCTTGGCGCCGAGGGCCCGTGCGTAGCGCTGCAGCCAGGATCCGGTGAGGGAGGTCGCGCCGACGTGTTCGGCGAGGCGTTCGGCGGTCCACAGCCGGAGGTGGACGCTGCCGCCGCGCGGGTGGCGTCCCGGCGTGACCCCGCGCAGCAGGAGGCGTGCGCCGCCGGCGGCGAGGGCCAGCCGGCCCGGCGGGCTGTAGAGCAGGGCCGCGCCGGCGGCGACGAGCCACCACGAGGCGGTGGGCGCCCACGGGTAGGGCCCGAACCGGTGCAGGACGTTGCCGAGGGCGAGGAGCGCCACCGTCCAGCGCAGGCCGACCAGGGTGAACAGCGGGAGCAGGAGGAGCGACTGCGTCACCTGGGTCCTGAGCGGGACGGGGGCGACCGTCCTGGTCGCGGTGTCGTCCTGGGCGGACTTCTCGAGGTGGCGGGCGAGCTTGCGCAGGGTGGGTCGCTGGTAGATGTCGACCACGGCCGCGCTCGGGTAGCGGGCGCGCAGCCGGGTGGTGAGCTGGGCGGCGGCGAGGCTGTTGCCGCCGATCGCGAAGAAGTCGTCGGCGGCGCCGGTGACGGCGACTCCCAGCGTCGCGCTCCACTGCTCGGCGAGCCAGGCCTCGGTGCCGTAGAGCTGTTCGGCGGAGCCGGTGGTCTCCAGTTCGGGCAGGGGCCAGGGGAGCGCGTCCCGGTCCACCTTGCCGGAGGTACGGGTGGGCAGGTCGTCGACCGGCGCGAGGAGCGGTACGAGGGCGGCGGGGAGTTCGGCGCGCAGCCGCTCGACCGCCGCCGGGTGGTCCCAGCCCTCCTGGGTGACGAGGTAGCCGACGAGGAGCTGGTTGCCGCCGCGCGCGGTGCGGACGGCGGCGGCGGCGCCGGCGACGCCGGGCAGGGCCTGGAGCGCGGCGTCCACTTCGCCCAGTTCGATGCGGCGGCCGCCGAGTTTGATCTGTTCGTCGCCGCGGCCGAGGAAGACGAGCCCTTCCGGTTCCGCGCGGACGAGGTCGCCGCTGCGGTAGGCGCGCTGCCAGCCGAGGGACGCGAGCGGGGCGTACTTCTCGGCGTCCTTCGCGGGGTCGAGGTAGCGGGCCAGGCCGGCGCCGCCGATGACGAGCTGGCCGCTGCCGCCCATGGGCACCGGCTCGCCGGACTCGTCGACCACGGCCAGTTCCCAGCCGTTCAGCGGGAGCCCGATGCGGATCGGTTCCTCACCGGTCAGGAGCGAGGCGCAGGCGACGACGGTGGCCTCGGTGGGGCCGTAGGTGTTCCAGACCTCGCGGCCCTCGGTGACCAGACGCTGGGTCAGTTCGGGCGGGCAGGCCTCGCCGCCGAAGATCAGGAGCCGGACCTCGCCGAGGTCGTCGGGCTCCCAGAGCGCGGCCAGGGTGGGCACGGTGGAGACCACGGTGATCTCCTGTTCCACCAGCCAGGGGCCGAGGTCGGCGCCGCTGCGCACCTGGGAGCGCGGGACCGGCACGAGGCAGGCGCCGTGGCGCCAGGCCAGCCACATCTCCTCGCAGGACGCGTCGAACGCGACCGAGAGACCGGCCATGACGCGGTCGCCGGGGCCGATCGGTTCGTCGGCGAGGAAGAGCGCGGCCTCGGCGTCCACGAACGCGGCGGCGCTGCGGTGGGTGACGGCGACCCCCTTGGGCACGCCGGTGGAGCCGGAGGTGAAGATGATCCACGCGTCGTGCTCGGGCCCGGGGCGGGCGGCGGGCGCGTGTCCGGGCTCGGGTGCCCGGGTGACCTCGACGGACTGTCCGGCGCCGAGCACCGCGCGCACCGCGGCCTCGCCGAAGACCAGTTCGGCCCGCTCGTCCGGGTCCTCGGCGTCGACCGGGACGTAGGCGGCGCCCGCGGCGAGTACGGCGAGGACGGCCACGTACAGCTCGTTGGTCCCGGAGGGCACGCGTACGCCGACCCGGTCGCCGAGCCCGACCCCGGCGGCGGCGAGGTCACGGCGCCTGCGCTCGACCTCGGCGGCCAGCGCGCGGTACGTCAGCTGCGTGGTGCCGTCGTCGAGGGCGAGTTCGTCGGGGTGTGTCCGGACGGCCGCGTCGAGGACGTCGACGAGCGTACGGGGCGGGGCGGCGGGTCCGGCGGAGAACCGGGCCGCTTTGCCGGGCTCCCCGTACGTCTCCGCGTCGTCGAGCAGAGTGAGTTCACCGCGCTCAGGTGTGGCTGACATCGGCCCTCGTGTCTCGCTCCCGGAACGTCCGGGTCGCCGGAGGAGCCCGGGTCTGCCCGGGTTGTTCCGTTCCAGCGCCAAACAGCCCGCCAGTCTAGTGCGCGGACCGGGATTTCCTTGTCGCGCGGCTTGCGCGTGGCTGATGAACGGGGGTAATGCGGCGGCCCGCGACGACGGCGGGGCGGCGCCCCGGACGGAGGGACGTTCCCGACGGGTGCGGATACGGGCCAAGGGGAGGAACATGCTCCGGCCGTCGCCGTGCCGGTCGCCGAAAAACGCGCGGGGCCCGGTCCTGACGGCGATCCGGAGGGGTCGCCGTGCGCCGCTGTCGCACGAGCATCGCTCCGCTGTCACACGGCCGTCACCGTGCCATCGAACTCGGGGACGTCACGATGGCGTGAACTCACGCGCCTCGGTCCCCTCGCTCCCGAACCGCCGTCGATCCCGTCCCATACTGCGCTGACCAGAGGCGGGCGGCATCCTGCCCACGGCTGGAGACGACCATTCGACTTCGTCCCGATCTCCTGGTGGAGACTTGCGCGCACAGGTGCACAGAGCACGCGCCCTCACCGTCGCGGCGGCCACGTCAGTGGCCCTCGTGGCAGGCATGACCGGCCCCGTGACAGCGATCGCCTCGAACACGACGGCCACACCGGACACCCCGCGCTTCGACGGCAGCCGGCGGATCCAGCTCATCACGGGCGACCATGTCCTCGTCGGTGCCAAGGGCCAGGTGGTGGGCTTCGAGGCCGCCGAGGGCCGAGGGCACATACCCGTACAGGTGCAGCGGAGCGAGGACCACTATCTGCTGGTGCCCGCCGACGCGCGGCGTCTGATAGCCGCCGGCACGCTGGACCAGCGCCTCTTCGACGTCACCGAGCTCGCCGACCCGCGGTTGCGCGAGAGCCACCGCGACGGGCTCAAGCTGATCGTGCGGTACGAAGGGGGCGCCGGCGCCGCACGGGCCGAGGTGCGTTCGGCCGGTGACACCCGACTGCGGCGTACGTTCCCCTCCCTCAACGCCGATGCCATCCGTACGTCGCGGGACGACGTGGCCAAGGTGTGGGACGCGCTGACGGACCGGCAGAAGGGCGGCGCACGCGCCACCACCGCCGCCGCCGGCATCGACAAGGTGTGGCTGGACGGGGTGCGCAAGGCGAGCCTGGACCGGGGGGTCCGGCAGATCGGCGCCGACAAGGCGTGGGAGTCCGGGTACGACGGGACGGGCGTCACGATCGCCGTCCTCGACACCGGTGTCGACAAGACCCACGACGACCTCAGGACCCAGGTCGTCGGCGAGAAGAACTTCTCCGCCTCACCCGACGCCGTGGACCGCGTCGGACACGGCACCCACGTCGCGTCGATCGCCGCCGGTACCGGCGCGAAGTCCGGCGGGACGTACAAGGGCGTCGCTCCCGGTGCCAAGGTGATCAGCGGGAAGGTCCTCGACGACGCTCGCTCCTGCAGACCTGGGACGCGCACTTCGCCAAGGACGCCACCACCCAGTACGCGGTGTCCTTCGGCGGCAAGGCGAGCAGGGTCGCGACCGGCTGCACCCGGCACGTGAAGGCGAACGAGCTGGCCACGCTCAAGGTCGGTCTCGGCACCTCCGCCCCCGGGAAGACCACGCTCGTCTTCCCCCATCCCCGTCTGCCCGGCGCTCCTGAGGGCAACTCGTTCTCCCCGTACCAGGCGGCGCCGGGGATCCGCGCCTTCCTCGTCTCCACCGGTGACGGCGTCTCCTGGATGACGAGGTTCCACCAGTTCGGCGCGCCCGACCAGTGGGGCAACCCTGCTTACGAGGGCTCGTACGAGATGGTCCGGCCGAAGCGCTACGAGGCCGGCTCGACCTACCAGGAGACGTTCAACACGGGCGTCTTCGGCCCTCTCCTGGGCGAGGACATGGGCGTCTTCCGCACCGCGCCGACCCGGCCACGGGCGAGCAGCGGCTCGTCGGCTCCCTGCCGCTGTTCGCCGACGGCAAGGGCCACGCGGGGCTGACGGAGCACACCTCGGCCACGTCGACGCTGTACCGCGACGGCGTCAAGGTCGCGGAGAACAACGACCCGCTGACCGGACAGCAGCCCTTCACGGTCGACTCCTCGGACGCCGAGTACCGGCTGACGACCTCCGTGGAGCGCTCGGCGAAGGTCGCCGCGGCCTCCACCCGTGTCGACGCCACGTTCACGTTCCGCTCGAAGCAGGTGTCGGCCACCACCGCGCTCCCGGTGTCCACGGTCCGCTTCGCGGCCCCCGTCGACCTCGCCTCGCGTGCCCCGGCCGGCGTGTCGGTCCTGGTCCCGGTGACCGTGCAGGGCGCGGCGGCCGGGAGCAACCTCTCGTCGCTCGCCGTGTCCGTGAGTTACGACGGCGGCGGGACCTGGCAGCTCGTGAAGGTCGTGAAGGGCAAGGTCTCCCTGAGGAATCCGGCGAAGGACGCGGGCATCTCCCTCCACGCCGAGGTCACGGACAGGCAGGGCAACTCGTCGGAGCTGACGATCCACGACGCGTGGCTCGGCAAGTGACGTCGAACCGCTGATGCTTCCGCGTACGGCGTCCGCGTCGAGAAGCCCAAGCAGCTCGCCGGCGCCCTCAAGGACGCCTTCAAGCACAAGGGCCCGGCGCGGGCAACAAGCCGCCGGAGGTCCAGGAGCGGATCGCGGACCGGCTGGCCG
>NZ_JBSGTX010000086.1:0-32046 GCF_053607625.1 Streptomyces sp. NPDC055103 | reverse complement strand
GGTCCGGGCCGCACCACCGCTCGGGGTGACGACGGTGTCGCTACGGGGCGACCTTCAGAAGCTTGTTCGCGGTGCCGGAGGAGGGGTTCTTGATGGCGTCCGCGGTGGCCGCCCCGGTCAGCGCGGCAGCGGTGTCGGCGGGCGTCGCGGACGGGTCGGCCGCCAGGTAGAGCACGGCGGCGCCCGCCACGTGCGGGGCGGCCATGGAGGTGCCGGAGATCGTCTTGGTACCGGTGTCGCTGTCGTTCCAGGCGGAGGTGATGTCCGAGCCGGGCGCGTACAGGTCGACCACGGCGCCGAAGTTCGAGAACGCCGACTGCTCGTCGTCCTTGGTGCTGGACGCCACGGTGAGCGCCTCCGGCACCCGGGACGGCGAGCCCTGCCCGGCGTCGGAGGACTCGTTGCCGGCCGCGACCGCGAAGGTCACGCCGGAATCGATGGCCCGCTTGACCGCCGCGTCCAGCGCCTCGTCGGCGCCGCCGCCGAGACTCATGTTCGCGACCGAGGGCCCGGAGTGGTTCTGGGTGACCCAGTCGATGCCCGCCACGACCTGTTCGGTGGTGCCGGAGCCGTTGTCGTCCAGGACGCGGACGGCGACGACCTTGGACTTCTTGGCGACGCCGTGGGAGGTACCGGCGATGGTGCCCGCGACGTGGGTGCCGTGGCCGTTGCCGTCGTCGGCGGTGTTGTCGTTGTCGACGGCGTCGAAGCCGTGGCTCGCCCGGCCGCCGAAGTCCTGGTGCGAGATACGTACACCGGTGTCGATGACGTAGGCGGTCACGCCCTCGCCGCCGTTGTCGGGGTAGGTGTACTTCTGGTCGCCCGCCGTGTCGGCCTGGTCGATCCGGTCCAGGCCCCAGGACGGGGGGTTCTCCTGCGTCTCGTTGATGCTGAACCGCTTGTTCTGGACGACGGTCCCGACGGCGGGGTCGGCGGCGAGACGCTTGGCCTCGTCGACGCTGAGGCCGGACGCGGAGAAGCCGTTGACCTCGGAGCCGTAGGAGCGCACGAGTGTGCCGCCGTACTTCTTCGCGAGGTCCGCCTTGTTCGCGGATGCGTCGAGGATGACGACGAAGCTGCCGTCGACGGCGCCCGGGGCGCCGAGACCGTGCACGGTCCCTTCGGCCGGGGCGGCCGCCCCGGCGATGTTGCTCGCGAACAGCGCCGCGGCGGCCGCGCCTGCCACACCAGTGGCTATGACCGCGTGACGAAGTCCGTGGGATCGCTTGCGAGTTGCCATGAAAGGGGATCTCTCCTCGTGTTGACGTGTGGGGCGTCAAACGTTCGAGAGAACCCTGTGCGGGTTGGCAGGAGCAAATCAAGAGCGAACCCGGGGTACGGGCTTATTCAACAAGGTTTCTTAATGATCTCTCCGCATCGTCTCCACGCCGCACACGCCGTCTGGCGAACTCCTCACGGAAACCGGCACGTTCGCCCTCCGCCGCCACCGGCTCCGAAGGAGTCGCCCGGCGTCCGCGTCAGGGCGTCCGTCGTCACGACCCGGCGGCCTCCGAGGCGTCCGTCTGGTAGATGTCGGGAATGCCGTCGGCGTCGTCGTCGCGTTCCTCTTCCTCGTACAGCCGCTTGTAGACGCGGTTGCGGCGGCGCAGGAGTACGGCGGCGAGGGCGGCCGCGGTGAGCGAGCCGATGAGGACGGCGGCCTTGACGTGTTCGGCCTCGGCCGCGGCCGGGAAGGCGAGTTCGCCGATGAGGAGGGCGACGGTGAAGCCGATCCCGGCGAGGGCGGCCAGGCCGAGGACGTCGGCCCAGGCGAGGTCGGGGTTGAGCTGGGCGCGGGTGAAGCGCGCGGCCAGGTAGGTGCCGAGGAAGACACCCAGGATCTTGCCCGCGACCAGACCGATCAGAACGGCGAGGGGCTCCGGGTCGGTGAAGACATGGGTCAGGGCCGCGCCGGACACGCTCACCCCGGCGGCGAAGAGCGCGAAGAGCGGGACGGCCACGCCGGCCGAGAAGGGGTGGACGAGGTGCGAGACGCGGGCCGCCGGGCTCCTGGCCTCGCCCTTGTCGCGCGTGGTGCGCAGGATCAGGCCCATGGCGACGCCGGCGACGGTGGCGTGGACGCCGGAGTTGTACATCAGCGCCCAGATCGCGAGGCCTAGCGGCACGTACCACCACCAGCCGCGGACCCGGAGGCGCTGGAGGGCGTAGAAGAGGACGAGCCCGGCGAAGGCGGCCCCGAGCGCCCAGAAGTTCAGGTCGGAGGTGAAGAAGACGGCGATGATGAGGATGGCGCCGAGGTCGTCGACGACCGCGAGGGTGAGCAGGAACGCCCGGAGGGCCGAGGGCAGATGGGTGCTGATGACGGCGAGGACCGCGAGGGCGAAGGCGATGTCGGTGGCCATCGGCACCGCCCAACCGTCCGGGCTTCCGCCGCCCGCCGCCGCGGTGAGGGCGTAGAGCGCGGCGGGCACGGCCATCCCGCAGAACGCCGCGATCACCGGCAGGGCCGCCGTCGCGGGTGTGCGGAGCTCGCCGACGACGAGTTCGCGTTTCAGCTCGATGCCCGCGACGAGGAAGAAGACGGCGAGCAGGCCGTCGGCGGTCCAGTGGCCGACGGACAGGTCCAGGCCCAGGGCGGGTATGCCGAAGTGGAAGTCGCGTACGGCCGTGTACGCCTCGCTCCACGGACTGTTGGCCCAGATCAGGGCGACCACGGCGGCACCGACCAGCACGAGACCGCCGACCGTCTCCGTGCGCAGCGCTTCGGTGATCGCTTGGCGTTCGGGCCAGGGCAGCAGTCCGAGAACGACCTTGCGCGGGCGTGACTGTGTCATGGGAATGGCCTCCGGGGCGGGTCGGCGGGTGGGCACACGGCCCCTCGGACGCCGACCAGACTTCCCGGCACACCAGCGTCATCCTGACGCGTTCTTTACACCCTATCGAGTGGCCGGGGGCCTCGCCAGAGCGTCTTCGTACGGCGCGAACGGGGTGAAGGGCCCTGCCCACACCACGGCACGAGGTGTGGGCAGGACCCTTCCGGAGCCGGACCGCCGGAGCCGGACCGCCGGGGGCGGTCAGACGGTGGTCTTCACCAGCTCGCGGTCCGTCTCGGCCTCCGCGTCCGTCGGGAGACCGGCGTCGCGCCTCTTCACGAAGGCGAGGAAGGAGTTGAGCTCCCGCTTGACAACCGGGGCGAGCAGGTACAGGCCGATGATGTTGATGACCGCCAGCATGAAGAGCACCGCGTCGGCCATGTCGATCAGGGTCTGGAGGGTGAGCAGCGAGCCGGCCACCGCGAAGACGGTGTAGAGGACCTTGAAGGTCAGCTCGCTGGCGCGGCTGCGGCCGAACAGGTGGGTCCAGGCCTTCATGCAGTAGTAGCCCCAGGTCAGCACGGTGGAGATGGCGAACAGCAGCACCGCGACGGTGAGGATGTACGGGAACCAGGGCATGACCGTGCCGAAGGCATCGGAGGTGATGGTGACGCCGCCGATGGAGTCGCCGCCGTTGCGGAGCTCGACGTAGCTGGCGGGGTTGGCGATGACGATGGTCAGGGCGGTCATGGTGCAGATCACGACCGTGTCGATGAACGGCTCCAGGAGCGCGACCAGGCCCTCGCTCGCGGGGTGCTTCGTCTTGACCGCGGAGTGGGCGATCGGGGCGGAGCCCAGGCCGGCCTCGTTGGAGAACGCGGCCCGCTTGAAGCCGATGATCAGCGCGCCGAGGACACCGCCGGCGACACCCTGGGGGTTGAAGGCGCCCTCGATGATCGTGGAGATCGCGGACGGCACCGCGGAGGCGTTGACGGCGATGACGACGAGGCAGGCGGCGATGTAGATGCCCGCCATGGCGGGGACCAGCTTGCTGGTGACGGAGGCGATGGAGCGGATGCCGCCGAGGAGCACGATGCCGACCAGGGCCGCGATCAGGATCCCGAAGAACAGGGCACCCGCCGAGGAGCCCATGAGGCCGCTCTCGCCGCCGGTGACGGAGACGAGCTGGGCGTAGGACTGGTTGACCTGGAAGAGGTTGCCGCCGAAGAGGCCGAAGAACAGGATCATGAAGGAGGCGAGGACGGCGAGGACCTTGCCGAGGGTCTTGCCGTTCTTGCCGAAGCGCTCGGCCAGGCCCTTGGGCAGGTAGTGCATGGGGCCGCCGGAGACGGTGCCGTCGGCGTGCACCTCGCGGTACTTCACTCCGAGCGTGACCTCGACGAACTTCGTGGCCATGCCGAGCAGGCCGCAGAGGATCATCCAGAACGTGGCACCGGGGCCGCCGATGGAGACGGCGACGGCCACACCGGCGATGTTGCCGAGGCCCACGGTGCCGGAGACGGCAGCGGTCAGCGCCTGGAAGTGGTTGACCTCGCCGGCCGAACCCTTCTCGTCGTACTTGCCGCGCACCACGTCGATCGCGAGGCGGAACTTGCGCAGCTGTACGAAGCCGAACCAGCCGGTGAAGACGAGGCCGGCGAGGACGAGCCAGGCGACGATCAGGGGGAGCTGGGTGCCTCCGACGGGCACGGAGTAGAAGACGATCTCGCCGAGCCAGGTGGCTATGGGCTCGAAGAATCCGCTGACGGCCTCGTCGACGGAGTGGGTGAAGGAATCGAGTGACACGGTGGAGTACCTCGATGGCGCAGGACCGGCGCGCGGGAGGCTGCGCCGGTGTGGGGGTGCGGGCATGGAGCGAACGCCGTTGTCCGTTCGGCGACCGGGGGATCGACGGGCCGCGGACTCGGACCGTGATCACGTGGGTCGTGCTGCCGGTGCGTGCCGGCACTGTCCGGAGGCGGCTGAGGGTGGTGCCACCTGCGGAGTTGCGCATTCCTACCACGACAACCCCACCCGTGCACGTGACGCGTGCCACACTACGGACGGTGATCTTCCAAAAGGCCAGCACCCGTGACACGACCGTTATCCGGACAGACACGTCCGTTCACCGTGCACTTATTTCCGCTGATCAGGAGCCTACGGCGGAATGCTCCTGTCCTTCGCGGGCGGAGCCGGTCGAGGGAGTCCGGGCCGCGCGTGGGATGCCGGCATGAGGTGGCTTCCGACGTTTCTGGGCGTGTTCCTAGTCCTCGTCGTCCTCCGGGACGTCTTCCACACGCTCTGGCACCCGACCCGCCACGGCGGGCTGAGCCGGCTGGCGATGACGGCCGTGTGGCGCCTTTCGGCGCGGCTCGGCCCCCAGCGTCGTCCCGCGGGGCTGGCCGGCCCCCTGGGCATGGTCGTCGTCGTCGCGCTGTGGGCGCTGACGGTGGCCGTCGGGTGGGCGCTGATCTACTGGCCGCACATGCCCGGGCACTTCTCATACGCGGCGGGGCTGACCCCGGCCGAGCACACCGGCCCCGTCGACGCGCTCTACGTCTCCCTGGTCACCCTGGCCACGCTCGGACTCGGGGACATCGCCCCGGCCTCGGGCTGGCTCCGCGTCCTCACCCCCATGGAAGCCCTCGTGGGCTTCGCCCTGCTGTCGGCGACCGTGGCCTGGACCCTCGGCATCTACCCCGCTCTTGCCCGGCGCAGAGCCCTGGCCTTGCGCCTCTCGCACATCCGCCGCGGCCGGCCGGCCGCCGAGGCCCTCGACTCCGACGGAGGCGCCGCGCTCCTCGGAAGTCTGGCCTCGGCGTTCTCGGTCGCCACGGTCGACTTCACGCAGTACCCCGAGTCGTACTACTTCGAGGACGTCGACGCGAGCACCGCCCTCCCCCGCCAGGTCGGCTACGCGGTGGCCCTGGCGGAGCGCGCGTCCCTCGCCCGTCGTCCGGACGTCCGGCTGTCGGGCTCCGTCCTCCGCGCCGCACTCGACGACCTCGCCGAACGCCTCGACGACCGCTTCCTCCACACGAACGGCTCGGCCGCCCGGGTCTTCGCCGCCTACGCGGTCGACCACGGCCATGCCCCGAGCTCTCGCGAGAGCTGACCCCCCGCGCCGCGTCAGCTCTGACGGTGCCCGGGGTCCGGTACGGACTCGGATCGTGACGCGTGGCGTCCCGCAGGCCGCACCAGCAGGTGGCGCGGGTCGGTGGCGCGGGTGATCGCCGCTTCGACGGCGGTGATGCGGTCGGCGAGCATGCCGAGGGCGGCGACCGCCCGGGCGAGGGGGTCGTCGCCGGAGCCGCCGAGCGCTCGGGCCCGTGCGTGGGCGGCGGTGATCTCGGACCGGCGGGCGGCCTGGGCCGGGCTGAGGGGGCCGCGGAGCGCGGCGAGTCCGAGGAGGTTGGCCTCGGCTTCGGTGGTGAGGGTCTGGGCCTCGGCGGTGTAGTGGTCGTCGATCACGGCGCTGAGCTCGGCGTCGTTCATCACCGGGGTGATGCGGGCCGTGATCCTGTTCATGGTGCGGTACGAGCCCTGGAGCCGGAAGGGCGGTTCGACGCGGGCCGCGTCGGCGCGGGCGGCCGAGGCGATGTACTCCTCGTTGACGGCGAGGACCGTCTCGCGGGCGGTCAGGACATGACGGAGGACGGCGAGGATCTGATCGAGCTCGGCCGGGGCGTAGGGGTGGCCGAGACGGTCGCGGCGTGCGGTGGGGTCGCCGTCCGCCAGACGGACCAGGAGTTCCAGATCGGTCCGGTCGCGGCCGGCCAGCGGGGCCAGGACCGGGTGGGAGGTGAGCGCGTTCTCGACGAAGCTGAGTGCGAAGGCGTCCTCCTTGCCGGTCAGCACGTCGCCGAGGTTCCACACGTCGGCGCGGTTGGCGAGCATGTCGGGGACGCGGAAGGCCCGTCCGGACTCGGTGTACGGGTTGCCGGCCATGCACACGGCGAAGCGCTTGCCCCGCAGGTCGTGCCCGTTCAGGGTGCGCGTGGCGTCGCAGAGCGGGATGAACTTCTGCAGGAACTCCGGCGAGGTGTGCTGGATGTCGTCGACGTACAGGAGGACGTTGTTGCCCGCCGTCAGGGCGAAGGCGATCTTCTCCAGCTCCCTGCGGGCGGTGGCGTCGGGTGCCTCGGCGGGGTCGAGCGAGGTGGTGCGCTGTCCGACGGCGGGTCCGTCGACCTTGACGAGGAGCAGGCCGAGGCGCTCGGCGACGTACTCGACCAGGGTGGTCTTGCCGTAGCCGGGCGGGGACAGGAGCAGCAGCAGGCCCTGGGAGTCACTGCGCTTGGCGTCCCCCGCGGCGCCGAGCTGCTTGGCGAGGTTGTCGCCGATGAGCGGGAGGTAGACGTCGTCGACGAGCCGGTTGCGTACGAAGGACGACATCACCCGGGGGCGGTACTCGTCCAGCCGGAGCCGGGTGCGCTCGGCCGTGACGAGCTCCGCCCGCCGCCGCCGGTAGGCACGGAAGGCCGGTACGTCCCGCTCGGCGAAGGCCCGTGTCCTGTCCAGGAACTCGTCCAGCCGCAGTTCCAGTGAGCGTCCCTTCACCCGGGGGTGGTTGCCGAGGAGGCCGGTGACCGTCGCCGTGACCGGGCCGGCCACCTCGTACCGGAGAAGCCCCGGGCAGAGCTCGACGGCGACGGCCTCGGCAAGCACTCCCCCGTCGGGCTCCGCCCCGGTCGCCGTGGCGTAGGCGGTGAGCCAGGCCTCGACGAGCTGGCGCCGAGCGCTCGGCTCCGTGAGTGAGGCGAGGGCGTCGTCGTACGCGGAGGAGCCGACGGCGCGGCGGAACGCGTCCAGGAACGTCCGCGCCGCGCTGGAGACGGCGAAGCCCGGCTGGTCCGAGACGAGTTCCTCGACCAGGTACGCGGCGGCCGTCGGGTCGCCGATCTCCTGGGCGAGCTCCCGTCGCAGGCCGTCGACGGCCGACTCCGCGCCGAAGAGGTCACGGGCCCGGGTCAGCGCGAGCGCCCGGTGCGTCAGCTGGTCGCGGGTTTCGGCGGTGTCCGCCCAGAACGTCTGGGCGGCCGCTCGCGCCGAGGCCGGGTGCCTGAGCAACTCCGCGCTCTCGTACAGGCCGAGCACCGATTCCAGGATCAGCGCCGCGTCGTGGTCGTGGACGCCCCGCTCGTACCCCTCGTCGTAGGCGGCCTCGGCGGCCCGCCGCGTGAGCGCGGGCAGGTCCTCCCCCGCCAGGCCGTCCGCGCCGTGCTCGGCCAGCAGGCGCGCGGCGAGGTGTTCGGCCCGGTAGACCTCCGGCGACTCGGAGGGCAGGGTCCGGTCCCAGAACGGCCGGGTCGCGGCGACGTCCGGGTCGGTGACGGGCGCGCGGTAATCGGTACCGGTGAGGGCGAGGGCGATGGTGTCCTCGTACGGTACGAGGGTCAGTTCGGGGGCCTGCCGGTTGACGGCGAACCTGTGCCGGCCGAGGCGGATGGTGTCGCCGCCGTCGGAGAACAGCTCGGTGCGGTCGCGCAGCGCCCGCCCGGCCTCCTGCCGGGCGGCGCCGAGCCTGCTCTCCAGCTCCTCCGCCCGTACCTGGTCACCGAGTTCCCGCAGTTCGGCACTGGCGCGCCGGACCTTGACGACCATGGGATCGGAGGCGAAGTAGGTGTGCACCTCGTCCAGACCGGTCAAGGTCGCGGCTCGGCGGGTGATCGCGTCCAGGACCCGCTCGGCCGATCCGGCGAGCCGCTCCGCGCGGCGGGCGCGGACGTCCTGGAGGGACTGCCTGCGCGCGGTGAAGGCGTCATAGACCTCGGTGCGCTTCCCGGCGATGTCGGCGAGGAAGTGGTCGTGCTCGGCGAAGCGGGACTCCAGATTCTCCATCTGGAGCATCAGACGGCCGAGCTGGTCGTCGCAGCGCTCCGGGGTGTCCGACGCCGCCAGTGCCCCGGTCACCGCCTGGCCCAGCAGCGCGAACTCGGCGGCGAACTCGGCCTTCCCCTCCTGGTCCAGGAGCTCGGCGCGGCGTGCGGCGAGGACGGCCCGGGCGCGGTTCAGCGCGCCGAGGACGTCGGCGATCCGCTCCAGGATCGACGTGCGGACCGTGGCGTCGCCGATGTCGAGGCCGACGATGACCTCGCCGAGCGTCCGCAGGCCGAGGGTCCGCTCGTCGAGCCGCTCACCGAGCCCGCCCGCCTCGGTGACGGTGGTGACGGCGCCGGCTTCGTCCGTGAGCCGCGCCGCCTCGGCGTGGTGACGGGTGAAGGCGTCCTCGCGCCGGAGGAGGTCGACGGCGCGCCGGCCGGCCGAGACGGTGTCCGCCTCGACGTCGGCGGCGAGGGTGTCGATGCCTTCCGTGTCGGCATAGCGCATCTCCTTCAGGGTGACCAGGTGGCCGTGCGCCTGGCGGAGTTCGGTGATCCGGGAGATCCACTCCTCGGCCGTGGCGGGCGCCTCGCCGCGGATGCGCCGGACCAGTCGGCCGATCCGTTCGGCGGACTCCGCGAGGGCGTCGGCGGCCTGCCGGGTGAGCGTCGTCACGGTCTCGAACTCGTCGAGGACCTGCGCGAGCGTGCTCCTGAGCTCGGTCAGCGGTGCGCTCAGGTCACCGGTTTCGGGATCCCCCAGCCAGTGGTGGACATCGCCCGCGCGGACGCAGGCGGCGAGGAGGGCTTCGTACACCTCGCCGGCGGGCGTGAGCTCGACGGCCTGCCGGGCGATCGACAGGCAGTCGGAGATGCCCCGGACGAGGTCCGCGTTCCCGATCCGGGCCAGCGGTCCGTCCCCCACGGCCGTCGCGTGGGTGTCGGCCGCGTACGGCGTCCGCCACAGCTGCACCGGGTGGACCCGGCCGGGCTCGCCGCCGTCGGCCCGCAGGACGACCATCGTCCCGTCGTCGAGCAGGGCGTGTCCCCGGCAGGAGACGGGAGTCGCGATCTCCTTGCGGATGAGGTTGTACGGAAGGAGGAGACCGCGGCCCTCCGACTGGGCGTGGAAGACGTAGAGGAGGTCCTCGCCGTTGGGCGAGCGGACCACCCGGTCGAAGGCGAGGCCCGCGGTGTCGGTGTCGAACGTCTTCACGGCGCCGGAGGCCAGGCAGTACCCGCCTGGGAACACGATCCCCTCGTCGTCGGGCAGCCGCAGACACGCCTGCCCGATGCCGTCGAGCCGGACCACGGTCCTCGTCAGGGTGTTGAAGACGAGGTGACGTCGGGTCTCCTCCTTGTACGGGCGGACGCGTACGAGGAGGAGCACGCCGACGGCGGCGAACGCGACCTCGGCGTCGGCCAGCGACTGCAGCGGCTCGTCGACCGGCTCCGTGTGGACGCCCTCGGCCGTCTCGGTGTCGTTCTCCGTCTTGACCGTCAGGGACCCGCCGACCGTCGAGACGTAGACGCCGCCGC
Source organism: Streptomyces sp. NPDC055103 (assembly GCF_053607625.1). Lineage (NCBI taxonomy): Bacteria > Bacillati > Actinomycetota > Actinomycetes > Kitasatosporales > Streptomycetaceae > Streptomyces > Streptomyces sp. NPDC055103. The sequence goes on along the minus strand of NZ_JBSGTX010000086.1, from coordinate 21,911 downwards.
CGAGAGAGATGTGCGGGAACCGGCCCGGTACGTGGTCGTCCCTGGTCGTCTCCACCCAGTCGACCTCCTGGGAAGGAGGGAGGACGTGGTCGCGCTCCCCCAGGGCGTCACGGAAGCGCGTCTTCCCCGACGGGCCGACCGACCACCGCAGGACGCGCAGATCATCGGCCTGCTCGCCCGTCCGGAACACGGCGAGGACACGGCCCTCGACACGGCGGAGCCGCAGCAGCCGCGCACCCTGGAAGTAGCGGTGCAGGGCCGCGAACTCCCGCCGGAAGTCCGGGTCGTCGAGGAGTCCGGGAACCGCATCCTCGGGAAGCGGGTTCAGGTCCCGGTCGTGGAGCGTGAACACGTCGGCGACCGCGGAGTCCGCCCGCCCGTCGGACACCGCGTGACGGCCGAAGAGCAGCACGTCGTCACCGACGGCCACGACGTCCCCGGGCAGGCAGGCCCGCTCGGTGCGGATGCGGCCCGTGCCCATGAGGGTCAGCTCACCCGAACCGAACTCCGCGATCCGGTCCTTGTTGAGGGCCTCGGCCCGCCCGGCCAGTTCGCCGGCCTGCGCGACGAGGCGGTCCCGCAGCACCGCGTACGTGTCCCGGTCGATTCCCGCGCTCATCCCGTCCCGCTCCTTGTACCGTGGTGGATACGGGGTCCGGTGCCGGCCACTCCCCCGTTCGCCGGCACCGGACCCCCTGGTGACCGCTCCCCCCGGGGCGGTCAGCTCATGGCGGCGCCGTTCAGCGCGGCGGTCTCGGCCGGGTCCGCGGCGACCGGGCCGGGGACCTGCGCGTCCAGCACGCCGGACCGCATCACCTTCGTCAGCAGCGCGGAGACGCTGAGGTTCTGCACGTCCGCGCTGGAGAGCGAGCCGAGCACCTTCGTCAGGTCCTCGGTGAAGGAACCGTCGCCGTTCAGCCAGGGCCCCGCCAGGGTCCGCGCCGTCCGGGAGTTGTCCAGGAAGCCGTCGACGGACTTGCCCAGCGCGATCGACTGCACGAGCCGGTCGAGGAAGACGGACTCGCCGCCGACGATGCTGATGTCGGCGTGCTCCAGGCCCGTGGCCAGCACGGTGGCCTGCGCCTCCGCGACCTGCCGCTGGACGTCGAGGCCGGCGAGCCGGATCTCCTTCTCGGCCTCCAGGCGCAGCCGGTACTCCTCGTGCGTACGGGACGCCTCGTCGAACGCGGCGACGGCGATCGCCTTCTGGTTGAGCCCCTCGGCCTCCGCCTTCAGCTTCTCGCCGATCGCGGTGGCCTCGGCGAGCGCCTTGGCCCGCAGACCCTCGGCCTCGGCTCGCAGGCGCGCCTCGGTGGCGTCCGCCTCGGCGCGGCCCGTCTTCTCGATGGCGTCGGCCTCCTTCTCCCGCACCTGCGCGGCGGCGAGACCCTCGGCGGCGGCCTCGGCCTGGACACCCTCGGCGAGGCGGATCTTGGCACGGGCGTCCATGTCCGCCGCCTTGTTGCGGGCCTCGGCCAGGGTGAGTTCCTCGGCGGCGCGGTGCACGGCGGCCTGCTCGGCCGCCTCCGCCGCCTTGATGTCCTTGACGAGCCGCTCCTGCGCCTCGGCCTCGGCGGCGATGACGATCGCCTGGCGGGTGCGCTCGGCCTCCTCGACCGTACGCAGCCGCTTGATGGACTCCTCCTGCTCCGCGACCGTACGGTCCACCGCGATCCGCTCCCGGATGACCTCGGCGATGTCACGGCGCTCGGCCTCGACCTCCTTCTCGGCGGAGATCCTGGTCAGTTGGGTCTCCCGGTCGCGGGCGATGACCTCCAGAAGGCGGTCCTTCTCGATCCGCTCGTTCTCGATCGCGATGACCCGCTCGCGGTTCTTCTGCGCGACCGCGACCTCGCGGGCCTGGTTCTCCCGCTGGATCCCGAGCTGCTCCTCGGTCCTGAGGAACGCGCCCTGTGCCCGCAGCCGCTCCTCCTCGACGACCCGCGCGGTCTCGGCCTCCTCCCGGGCCCGTACGGTGTCGATCTCCCGCTTCTGCTTGATCTCCGCGTCCGCCTGCCGCCGCTCCAGCTCCAGGATCGCTTCGCGGGCGTCGACGTTCTGCCGGGTGATCTCCTTGTTCTCGTGCTGGCGGAACTCGTTCGTCCGGACGTTCTCGAGGGCGGTCAGTTCGGTGATCTTGCGGATGCCCTGGGCGTCGAGGATGTTGCCCGGGTCGAGCTGGGTGAGCGGCGTCTGCTCCAGGTAGTCGATGGCCGCGTCCTCCAGGCTGTAGCCGTTGAGGTCGATGCCGATGATCTCGATGATCCGGAAGCGCAGTTCCTCACGCTTGGTGTAGAGGTCGGTGAAGTCGAGCTGCTTGCCGACGGTCTTGAGCGCCTCGGAGAACTTGGCGTTGAACAGCTCCTGCAACGTCTCCTTGTCGCTGGCGCGCGCCGTGCCGATGGCCTGGGCGACCTTGATGACGTCCTCGACGGTCTTGTTGACCCGTACGAAGAACGAGATCCGGATGTCGGCACGGATGTTGTCCCGGCAGATCAGGCCGTCCCGACCGGTGCGGGAGATCTCGATGGTCTTCACCGAGATGTCCATGACCTCGGCCTTGTGCAGGACGGGCAGCACGACCTGCCCGGTGAACGTGACATCGACCTTGCGCATCTTGGAGACGATCAGCGCCTTGCCCTGTTCCACCTTGCGGAACAGCCGGCTGATCACGAAGACCAGGGTGACGACGAGAAGGAGGACAACGGCGACGAGCACGCCGATGCCCACGGTGAAGGCATCCATGAGAGAACCCCGTGTCGATGGAAGAGGTGGGGAGCCGCAGGCTCGGGTGGTGCTACGGGAGGGTGGCACCGGGCCGCCGGGGCGGCCCGGGTTCAGCGGGGAACAGCGTGACCGGCGGGGCGCACGAGGCGCCGGGATTTCCGGCTCCCGGCATCGGGGCCACGCTCACGTCCCGCCGCGGGACCATCCTGAGGCCTCGCCCCGTCCCTCGGCATTGCCGTAACCTGGCAAACTTTGACGCCTCCTTGATGCCGGTGGCCGACCCCTGCCGAGCGACGTGGCACTCTTGGTCCCCGCGCGTCAGGAAGTCGTCAACGACGCGTCAGGAATCCGGGAGGGGCAGTGACGGAGCTGGAGACGGCCATGGAGTATCTCGACGGGTACGCCGAGATCCTGGCCGGTGTGTGCGCGACCCGCCGCAGACTCACCCGCGAGGAGCGGGAGACGCTGCGCTCGCGCGGGGAGCGGGCCGCGGAGGCCGGCATCGGTCTGCGCGCCCTCGTCCGAGCACACCTCGCCGCGGCTCAACAGGTCCACTCCGAGCTGCCGCAGGCCACCGCCGAGCATCTCCTGAGCGCGGTCGCACAGGCCGTCGACGCCTTCGCCGAAGGGCACGAGCGGGCGCAGCACCTGGCGGTACGCCAGGAGGAGGCCGCGCGACGTGAGTTCATCGACGACCTGCTCTACGGCCGCAGTGATCTCGGCCGGATAGCCGAGCGCGCCGAACGCTTCGGGCTGCTCCTCTCCCACGCGCACGCCGTGGCCGTGGCGCAGGGCCCGGAACCGTACAGCGACGGCTACTCGGTGACCCGTACCGTCGAATCGTCACTCGTCGCCCGCTTCGGCAACCGCCGGATCCTGCTCACGACGAAGGACGGGCGGCTCATCTGCGTCGCTCCCGCCGACGAGCCCGAGGTGCTCGCCCACTTCGCCAAGCAGGCGTACGCGGCGACCGACGGCGGTCAGGTGGCCGTCGGCCGCGCGCACCCGGGCGCCGGCGGGGTCGTCCACTCGTACGAGGAGGCCCTCAACGCCCTCGACCTCGCCTCCCGCATGAACCTGGACGACCCGGTCCTCCACGCAGCGGACCTTCTCGTCTACCCCGTCCTCACCCGCGACCGGCAGGCCATGGCCGATCTCGTCCGGACCGTCCTCGGCCCGCTCCAGGAGGCCCGCGGCGGCGCGAAGCCCCTGCTCGACACCCTCACGGCGTACTTCGACACCGGCTGCGTCACCGCGCAGGCGGCCCGCCGCCTCAGCCTCAGCGTGCGGGCCATGACGTACCGCCTCGATCGCATCCACCGCCTGACCGGCGCGGATCCGGGCGATCCCGTCCAGCGCTACACGCTCCAGACGGCCGTCGTCGGCGCGCGCCTCCTGGACTGGCCCGACCAGACACTGTGACCGCGCCAGGTCATCTCCTCCGCGTCAGGGGAGCTCCGTGAAGGTCTCCACGGCCGCGGTCTTGCCGGTGACGACGATGATGTCGCCCTCCTGGACGACGGTGTCGGCGGTGGCGTAGGTGAAGTCCTCGCCGGGCCGCTTGATCCCGACGACGGTGACGCCGTACTCGCTGCGGACCCTGGACAGGCCGAGGGGCCGGCCGGTGGCGACCTTGGGGGCGACGGTCTTGACGAGGGCGTAGTCGTCGTCGAACTCGATGAAGTCGAGCATGCGGCCGGTGACGAGGTGGGCGACGCGCTCGCCCATCTCGTGTTCGGGCAGGACGACGTGGTGGACCCCGAGGCGTTCGAGGATCTTGCCGTGCTGGCGGCTGATGGCCTTGGCCCAGATGTTGGGGACCCCGGCTTCCAGGAGGTTGGAGCTGACGAGGATGCTCGCCTCGACGTCGCTGCCGATGCCGACGACGGCACTGGAGAACTCGTTGACGCCGAGCTGCTTGAGCACCTCGGGGTCGGTGGAGTCGGCGACGGCGGCGTGGGTGAGGCCGTCACTGTACTTCTGGACGAGTCGGGCGTCGGTGTCGATGCCGAGGACGTCCCAGCCCCGGCGCATCAGCTCGTTGGCCAGCGAGCTGCCGAAGCGCCCGAGGCCGATGACGGCGACGCGCTGGTCGCCGGCCGGCCGGTGCTGTTCGGTGATCCGCTGGTGGCGCCGCTTGCGGAGGTTGTGGAGGTAGTTAGCCAATGACGGGTCGCTCCTCGGGCAGTTCGTACCGTCGCGTGCGCTCCCGCAGCGCGAGCGCGGAGACCAGGGTGATGGGGCCGATGCGGCCGATGAACATCAGGACGACGAGGATGAGCTGTCCGGTGGCGGGCAGGTCGGCGGTGATCCCGGTGGACAGGCCCACGGTCGCGAAGGCGGAGACCGTCTCGAACAGCACGGCTTCGAAGGACGCGTCGCTCACGGAGAGCATGGCGAGTGTGGCGGCCATGACGAGGCCGACGCCGAGCAACGCCACCGTCAGGGCCTGGCGCAGTACGTGCGGGGCGAGGCGGCGACCGAGGACCGCGGAGTTGGGCTCGCCGCGGACCTCGGCGAGGATCGCGGCGGCCAGGACGGCGAAGGTGGTGACCTTGATGCCGCCGGCCGTTCCCGCGCTGCCGCCGCCGATGAACATGAGCACGCACGTCATCAGGAGGGTGGAAGCGTGCATGGCGCCGATGTCGAGGGAGTTGAAGCCGGCGGTGCGGCTCATCGCCGAGTGGAAGAAGCTGTTGAGGAACTTGCCCCAGACGTCGTACGCGCCGAGCGTGCCGGGGTTGGTCCACTCCATGAGCCCGGTGAGCACCGTGCCCACCACCAGCAGCACCACACTGGTGACGACCGTGAGCTTGGTGTGCAGGGTCCAGTTCTTCCGGCCGGTGGTGCGGGCGCGGTTGCGGTGGCGCAGCATCTCGAGCAGGACCGGGAAGCCGATGCCGCCCAGGATGACGGCGACGGCGATCGGCAGGGTGACCCACGGGTCCTGGGCGTAGCGGGTGAGGCTGTCGGCGTGCAGGCCGAAGCCCGCGTTGTTGAACGCGGACAGGGAGTGGAAGAAGCCGAGGTAGGTGGCCTCGCCGAGGCCGGAGCCGTACCCGTAGCGCAACCGCAGTGCCAGGACGGCGCCGACGGCGAGCTCGACCATCAACGTGGTGCCGGCGACGCCGAGCAGGACCCGGCGTACGTCCCCGATGTCCAGACTCTTCGTCTCGGCCTGTGCCGTCAGCTGCATCCGCAGCCGCAGCCGGCCAGAGACCAGCAGGGCGAGGAGGGAGGCCATCGTCATGATGCCGAAGCCGCCGACCTGGATCAGGGCCAGGATGACGCCTTCGCCGAAGCCGCTCCAGTACGTGCCGGTGTCCACGACCGCGAGACCTGTCACGCACACGGCCGAGGTCGAGGTGAACAAGGCCGTCAGTACGCTGGGGCCGGCACCGTCCTCCGCCGCGATCGGCAGCATCAACAGGAGCGTGCCGAGCACCACGACACCGGCGAACCCGAGGACGACGGTCCGGGCGGGGTGGGCCGAGAAGAACGAGCGCGCGAGGGGACGCGTGGCGATGACCACGGTGACGACGCCCTTTCGGTTCCGATACGCCAGGTATCTCGTGCCGCGACGCGTCAGCACTGCGTCAGAACCGCGTCAATGAACGGCCGCCACTCTACCCGCGCATCGAGCACCAGGGCTGGACGCCGCCCCCACGAGGTGGTCATGCCGCCGCATGAAGAGCGCGGGAAGACTGCCGGGATCCGGCAGTGACCATCGGCGCGGTTCGTGGAACCATCCCTGGCACACGACGCGAGGGGGACGCGGTGAGAGGTAGCTTCCGGCTCCATGCGGGCATGCAACTCGCCCTGTCCGGTGCGGGGTTGCTCGCCGCGACCCTTGCCGCGTTGCCGTTCCTGCCGTCGTTCGCCGACGAGTGGCTCCTGCTGGGAGTCGGCATCGCCCTGCTGGTGCCCCTGCACCTGGCCACGCTCTTCCGCGGTATCGCGCTAGAAATGCGCGCCCCGGGCTTCGCCAGGAACAAGACGAACCAGTGGCGGGCCCTGAGGGCCCTGTCCCGCCGCGTCCGCGTGCTGCTCGTGGGCGCGGGGCTCGCCGGAGCGTTCCTGGCCGGCGGAGCGTTCCGGGACGACTCGGGGCTGCGACACGTCGAGTCCCTCCGTGGGCGCTACTCCGCGATCGACACCTCCGACCCCGAGCGCGGGCGGGTCCCGATCAGCAGAAGCCGGTACGAGGCGGCGCGGAAGGACGAGCAGCGGGTCGCGTTCGCCGCGTTCGGGCTCTTCGCGGCGGCCGGTGGCGGCCTGACGCTCCTCTTCGGGAAGCTGGACTCCTGGGCCGGCAGGCCATGACGGCCGGGCCCCGCCACGGCATGCCCTCCAGCGGGCTCGTTTCGACACCGGGGGAGTCGTGATCGCGCTACCGCACCAGGACGCCCGGGATCCACGCGACGGCGGCCACATGGTGGTCTGCGGCGACGACGGACTCGCGCGCCGGCTCGCCGCCGAGCTGCGGGACGTCTACCGCCAGCGGGTCGTCCTCGTCACTCCGGGAGACCTGGACGAGGAACTGGCGGGCGATCAGCCCACCCCGCTGTCCCGCGCCAGGCAGCTGCTGCGACGGTCCGGCGGTCCGGCCGCCGAAGACATCACCGGCAGCGCGACTCCGCAGCCGCGGGACCTCATGGCATCGGCGCCCAGCGAGGAGACGCTGCTGCGGGCCAGGGTAGACCGGGCCACCGCCCTCGCGCTGCTCTACGAGGACGACGAGACGAACCTGCGCGCCGCGCTCGCCGCCCGCCGGCTCAGCCCCGGGCTGCGGCTCGTGGTCCGCATGTACAACCGGAAGCTCGGGCAGCACCTGGAGGAACTGCTCGACCAGGCCGCCCTCGTGCACTCCCCCGGCATCGACCGGAGCGTCCTGGACGCCTCCACCACGGTCCTGTCCGACGCGGACACGGCGGCGCCCGCGCTGGCCGCCACCGCCGTCGCCGGGACGAGCAAGGTCGTCCAGGCCGACGGCGTACTCCTGCGCGCCGCCGAACGCACCCCGCCGGGGCGCGGCGAGGTACCGGACCCCGGCCTGTGCACCCTCGCGCTGCTGTCGTCCACCACCACCGACCCGGCGGGCACCGAGGGCTCGGAGGCCAGCGGACCCCAGGGCCCCCTCCTCCTGCCCGACGACCGGGCCGTGGCGGGCAGCGGCGGGCGGGGAAGTGTCGTTCTCGAGACCGTGCGGTACGCCGGCCCCGCCCGGCCTTCGAGGCGCCTGGCCCGTCGCGGGGCCCCGCTGAACGAGCTCTTCTCCAGCCGTCTGCGGTGGGCGCTCGCCGGCATCGCCGCCTCCGTGCTGTGTCTGACCCTCACCACCACCGTACTCACCGACGCCGACCCCGTGCACGCCGCCTACCTCACGCTGCTCGACCTGTTCTCCATCAACGACCCCGCGCTCGACGCGCCGGTCACCCACCAGATCCTCCAGCTGCTGTCCGGCCTCGTCGGCCTGGCCCTGCTCCCCCTCCTCGTCGCCGGAGCCCTGGAAGCACTGGGTACCTTCCGCGCCACGGGCGCGCTGCGGCGACCGCCCCGCGGCCTGTCCGGCCATGTCGTCCTGCTCGGTCTCGGCAAGATCGGCACCCGTGTCCTCGCCCGGCTCCGCGAGCTCGACATCCCCGTCGTCTGCGTCGAGGAGGATCCCGACGCCCGCGGCATCCCGCTCGCCCGCACCCTCGGCATCCCCGTCGTCCTCGGCGACGTCACCGACGACGGCATCCTGGAGGCCGCCAAGATCCACCGGGCGCACGCCCTGCTCGCCCTCACCAGCTCTGACACCACCAACCTCGAAGCCGTCCTCTACGCCCGTACCGTCCAGCCCGACCTGCGCGTCGCCCTGCGCCTGTACGACGACGAGTTCGCCACCGCCGTCTACCGCACACTGCGCACCGCCCACCCCGATGCCCTGACCCGCAGCCGCAGCGTCACCCACCTCGCCGCCCCCGCGTTCGCCGGCGCCATGATGGGCCGCCAGATCCTCGGCGCCATCCCCGTCGAACGCAAGGTCCTCCTCTTCGCCGCGCTCGTCGTCGCCGGACACCCGCAGCTCGAAGGCCGTACCGTCACCGAGTCCTTCCGGCCGGGCGCCTGGCGGGTCCTCGCCCTCGACACGGCCGCCCCCACCACGCGCCGGCCCGACCTCGCCAACACCCACGACGGCGGTGAACACCCCCGGCTGCTGTGGGACCTCCACCCCGGCTACGTCCTGCGCCCCGACGACCGCGTCGTCATCGCCGCCACCCGCCGCGGCCTCGCCGAACTCCTCGCGGCGCCCTCGCGGCCGACCGGTGGGCGGTGAGGTGGGCAGCGGGTGATTCCGCGTCCGTCACGGGTGAGCCGGGAACGCCCGGCCGTCCTGGAGCACGACGACGTGCTCCGGGACGGCTCATGTACGGGTCAGACTCATGTACGGGTCAGGCGCGGGTGACCGTGAAGTCGCACCACGCGGTCCAGGCGGAGGCGGTGTCTCCGTCCTTCACGCGGACGCGCCAGCGGTAGGCGCCGTCGGCCAGGGTGCCTTCCGGTACCTGGAGCGCGACGTCGTGGCTGGTGTCGCTCGTGACCTGGCGGTGCAGCACCGCCTTCCCGGCCGCGGTGTCGACCTCGAAGGTGACCTTGCGGCGAGGGCCGGGCTCGGCGGGTTCGACCGTGCCGGGCGGGGCGACGGACTCCAGGGTGGCGGCCAGGGTCGGGCTCTGGCCCGTGACGACCGGGTCGCCGGCCGGGTCGCCGCAGAACTGGAAGCCCGCGTACGAACCGTCGGAGACGCGCGGAGCCTCCGGCGTCGGCAGCAAACGGGCGTCCGCGACGGCCGCGGGGGCCTGCTCGGCGGAGGCCGCCGCGAAGGCCAGCGGGGCGGCGACGGCGCCGGCGGCGCAGGCCGCGACGAGGGCGACGGTCGCCCGGCGGGTGCCCCGACGGGGCTGGGTACGCACACGCATGTCGGTGTCTCTCCTCCTCATCATCCGGTTACTTCACGTAGAGCGTGTGGTCGGGGCTCGGTGCCTGGACCTGGGTGCACTGGTAGGAGTTCCAGCGGTGTTCGGCGACGAGCCGCTTGCCGACCTCCTGGCAGCCCGCGAGGTTCTGCAGCGCTTCGTACGCGGTCCAGTCGGCGGCCGTGTTCGGCTTGAGCTTGTTCGCCACCCCGTACCCGGCGGCGTTGATTCCCGAGGAGACGCCGTCCGTGCCGTCCCAGCGGTAGTGCACGCCGAGCCAGACCCGGCCGACCGCGTTCTCGGTGGCCGCCGCGGAGATCGTGCTGAACGTGCGGGTCACGCCGAGGGCGTTGGGGTCCTCGGTGGTCGCCGTCCAGGTGATCTGGTCGCTGCCGAACCACGCCTGCGTCGTCTTGGACCAGGCCCCGGCGAAGGTGGCGTGCCCGGAGATGTACGCGGGGAACGGCGGGGAGAAGTGCCGGCCGTTGCGGTCCTGGGACAGCGGCTGCCAGTTGGCGTCGGCGCTGGTGTTCGCGTTGCCGTCGCCGTCCAGACGGATCGCGCTCTCCGGGCGCCACAGGTCGATGTCCGTCTGGTACTTCTGGTCCCAGGCGACGATCGCCGCGTCCGCCATGGCGAAGGCGGTCAGCGCGAACAGCTTGGCGTTGCCCGCGACGGTGGTGCCGTGCTGGCGGGACAGGATCTGGGTGTGGTCGAAGAGCTGGCCCGGCGGCTTGTAGGTGCCGTCGAGGTCGTTGGCCCAGAACAGCGCCGCCTTCGTCTGGTCGGCGGTCCGGGTGGTGGATTCGGCGCCGCCGAGGCTCTTCACGTCGTTGACCTGGTCGGCGTACGCCTGGCTCGGCAGCAGCGTGCTCATCTGCGTGTGTCCGGCCGGGCCGGCGGGGCGGAACTGCGCGCTCGACGCCATGCCGAAGGGCTTGACCAGACCCCACTGCGGTGTGGCGCCGTCATCGGTGCCGGTGGGGCGCCAGTATCCGGGCTGGGTGGAGCCGGTGTACGGGGCGACGGGCGCCGAGCCGTCGTTCTGGCGGGCGGCGATCATCGCGGCGGCCGCCTTCTGTCCGACCTCGGTGCCGGCCGCGCGCTGCGCGGTGGTCACGGCGGCGGGGATGGTGGAGCGGGCGGCGGCGATCTCGTCGTCGAAGTTCAGCGCCGGGTACACCGAAGCGCAGCACCTCGAAGGCCGCGTGGTCGATGGCGCTGTTCACGTCCGGCAGTGCGCCGTTGGTGGCCGTCGCCTTCACCAGGTACGCGTCGCCGAGGCACTTGAGCGTGCCCTCGGCACAGCGGGCGGAGTTCGCGGCGTCGTAGATCGCGCCGTGCACCATGGCACCGGCCCGGGCGAGCGGGCCGGGGGCGCCGCCGACCTGCCGGTACGTCTCCTGCAGGACGTCGTTCCAGTACACGACGTGGTCCTTGACCGGGTCGGCCGGCGTCTCGTACGTGACGAGGATCGACGGCGCGCTGCCGGTCTGCGCGGAGGCGAAGATCTTGAACGCCGTGACGTCGCTCTCGTCGGTGGCGCGCAGACCGATGGTGTCGACCGTGTTGGTGGTCTTCGACCACTGCCTGACCAGGGACGTGATGTCCTCGGATATCCAGCGCGGGCCGCAGTTGGTGTGGCCGTGGGTCTGGGTGGACGTGGTCACCTTCGCGCGCCACGACGGCTGGGTGCTCCAGCGGGTGGCGGACGACGCGGTGCCGGTGTCCCAGATCTCCCAGGAGCGCGGTGTGCAGTTGTCGGACCAGGTGGCGTAGAGATCGAGCTCGGCGTTGAGGATGTCCTGCCCGGTGACGGAGGAGTGCCGGGGGAAGTCGACGAAGGACCTGGCCTCGCCCTTCTGCCACTCACGGCCCACCCGCAGGTCCACACCGGCCGAGAAGTCGGCGGTGTCGCCGTTGCGGACGAAGGTGTCGAAGTCGGTACCGAAGTAGACGGCCGGGTCGATGGTCACCGGGTACCGCGTCGCCTTGTCGGCGAGGAAGGCCCGGTCGGCCTTCACCGTCAGGTCGAAGCCCTCGGCCCGCTCGGCCACGTCGAGATCGACCCGGGCGGTACGGGCCCCTGGCGCGTTCTCGCCGCCGGCCCCGGCGTCCCACATGTACGGCGTGGATCCACGGCCCACGGTGGCCCCGGTCCGCGCATCCGTCAGCGTCAGCGTCTCGTCCGAGCCCTGACGTGCCGTGATGCCCTTGGTCCGGACCGGCAGGGTCAGGTCCGCGGCCCGTTCGGCCGCCTGCCGGTTCTCGACCACGAGGTACTGCTCGAATCCGGTGCGGGTGGCCTCGACGACGAGGTCGGTGCCGGGAAGGACGTCGTGGTACGTGGCCTTCGACCCGTTCAGGCGGGGCTCGGGCAGGGGCCCCTGCCAGCCGAGCGTCAGCTCCTGCTCGCCCCGGCCCAGGGTGGCGAGGTCGCCGCCGGAGGCTCCGGTGCGGCCGGCCAGACGCAGGCCCCGGGGGTGGGCCTTCGGGCCGAAGGAACCGTCCGCGTTCCTCACCAGTGTCAGGTCGCCCCCGACCCAGCGGCCGTGGTCCTTGAACCGCACGGGGCCCGCGAACGACTCGACCGACATCGTGCCGTCGGGATTCGCCCACAGGGTGGTGCTCTCCGTACGCGCCCCGATGACCTCGATCCGTCGGCCCTGGGCCTGAGCGGTGAGACGCGCGTTCACCTCCTCCCGCGTGGCGGGCGTCTCAGCGGCCCGCGTCACCGCGGGCGCCGTCGCTGGGGGGCCCATCTCCGCCGAGGCCGCGGCGAGGGGGGGCGAGGGATAACGCGGCGCCCGCCTCCGCGAGGAGGACCAGAGCGCGGGGAAGGGCCAGGGCCCTGCGGGGCCGGGCCGGTCTGCGGGACCGACCGGTGGAACTGCGCACGCCGTACTCCTTCTGATCAAGAGGGAACAGACGCACGGAATGCTCACAGCCACCTACTCGGCGTGTCCATCCTCCGTCTCGGCAGCCGGAGTGATCATCGCGACATCGGAATCCGGAACTCCGACATCAGACCCGTGTGTGCGCCTGTTCCCGTACCGCACGCGGCGACAGGCCGAACTCCGCCCGGAACACCCGGCTGAAGTGGCTCGCCTCGCCCAGTCCCCTGCGGGCCGCGAGGACGTACGCGGGCAGGTGGGCCAGCGCCGGATCGACGAGGTCCCGCCGGATCGCCTCCAGCCGGCGCCGCCGGACGTGGTCGCCCACCGTCGTCCCCGACTCCCGGAACAGCGCGTGCAGATGGCGTACGGAGATGTGGTGCGCCGCCGCGATCCCTCCCGGTGACAGGTCCTCCCCCAGGTGGTCGTCGATGTGGGCGAGGATCCGCTCCAGGGCCGCCGCCGTCCCGCTGCCGGCCGCCGGCCCGGCGCCGCCCGCCTCGCGCAGCAGCGTCCGCAGGATCGCCGCCACGTGTTCGCCCATCTCCCGGCGGGCCAGCGGACCGAAGCCCTGAGCCCGTTCGGCCAGCTCGCCGACGACCGCCGAGAGCACCCGCCCGCTCGGCGAGCGCGGCAGCTCGGCGTTCGCGGTCACCCCGCCGGTCGCCGTCGCCAGCTGCCCCGCCGTGCCCGCGTCCAGGGACAGCACGAAGTACCGGTGGCCTGACTCGAGTTCCAGCCGGAACGGACGCGCGCCCGTGTAGAGGACGAAGTCCCCCGGCGCCAGCGCCGCCCGCCGCCCGTCCTGTTCCAGCTCCCCGCGCCCCGACACCAGCAGGCCGAGCAGGTGGCCCGGCCTGGGCGCCGCGGGGGACGGCCTGGGCATCACGCGGATCGCCTGCTCCCCGCTGATGTCGCAGCCGCTGAGTGCGCCGAATCGACTCGGCCGCATCTCGGCCGCGTACCCGTCGTCGCCTGCTCGCGCCCGGACGAGCACCGTGTCCGAGGCCCCCGACAGATCCGCCGAGGCGGTGTCGAGATAGCCGAAGACCAGGTTGCCGTCGTCCCGTCGCTCCACCGGCATGTCGTGCTCCTCCCACCCGCCCGCACCGGACGCACCTTTCCCGCCGTCCGGTCCGCGCACTGCGGGCACAGAACTCTGCGCTGCCGGACCAGTGCCCACCACGGGATTGCCAGATGCTCGCAGAGTCCCCGCTGCACCCGGAAGCACACAGGCGGTAACAGATGGATGTACTTCTGGCCATCATTGGCCAGTTCGGCCTCTACGGCCTGCTCACGGTCGGTATCGCGGTGATCTTCGCGGCGACCCGGGTGGTCAACCTCGCCCAGGGCGACCTGGCCATGGTCGGCGCCTACGTCGCCGCGACCGCGACCACCGCCCCCTTCGGACTCCGCACCCTGCTCGCGCTCGCCGTCGGCGCGCCGCTGCTCCTGATCGTCGAGCGAGGGCTGCTGCGCCGCCCCGGCTCCGACGGCCTCGCCGCCATGCTCGTCACGTGGGGTCTCGGCATGGCCCTGCGGCAGGGCGCGGAACTCCTCTTCACCGGAACCTCCCGGACCGTCGCCGTACCCGTGGACGGGACGCTCGACGTCCTCGGCACCCCGTACCCGGCCTACCGGCTGGTCTGCGCGCTGACCGCGATCGCCGTCATCGGCCTCGTCCTCCTCGCCGCCCACCGCACCGACTGGGGCCTGCGGCTCCGCGCCGTCGCCGACAACCCGGCCATGGCGGCGCTGCTCGGCACCGACCCGCGCCGGATGCGCGCCACCGCCTTCGCGATCGGCGGCCTCCTCGCGGTCCTCGCCGGAGCCCTCTACAGCCCCGTCCTCGCCGTCAACCCCAGCATGGGCTTCGGCCTGCTGGTCCCCGTCTTCTTCGGCCTGTTGCTCAGCCGCCCCGGCGCCCTCGCCACCGCCGCCGGCGCCGCCCTGCTGATCTCCGCGCTGTCGGTACTGCTGCGTACGTGGCTCTCCGACACCCTCGCCGAAGCCCTCTTCTACGCCGTCGTCGTCGCGATCGCCGCACTGCGCTCGCGCCCCTGGATCGGAAGGTTCTCCGCATGGTTCCGTCGTACCCCCGCGCCCGCGACCGCCACATGACGCGCACGCCCCGGACCGCCGCGCTCGCGGTGGCCGGCACCCTCACCCTCGCCCTCACCGGCTGCCAGGGCGCGGCACTCTCCGACGACGAGGCCCCGGCCGCCGGCGGACCCGTGAAGATCGGTGTGGTCGTCCCGCTCACCGGCCCGGTCTCCCAGGTCGGCACGGCCCTGCGCAACGGCCTCGAACTCGCCGTCAAGAAGGTCAACGCCGACGGCGGCGTGCACGGCCGCCCCGTGGAGTACGTCGTCGTCGACGACGCCGGCGACCCCGCCAACTCCACCCAGCTCGCCCGCCGGCTGATCCGCCAGGACAAGGTGACGATGCTCTTCGGCACCATCACCGGCGACACCGCCGAAGCCGTCGGCAGGGTCGCCGACGAGGCGCACGTCCCCTTCGGCACCGCCATCCTCGGCGACACCGAGCACTGCTTCGCCTACCAGTGGGGCTTCGGCGAGTCCACCCGCCAGATGCTGACCCCCACCGTGCCCGGACTGATCAAGAAGTACGGGACCAAGGTCGCCCTCGTCGGCTCCGACTACAACTACCCGCGCTTCTACGGCGGTGTCGCCGAGGAGCTGGTGAAGGAAGCGGGCGGCAGCGTCGTCGCCGAGGAGTACAGCCCGCTCGGACAGACCGACTGGCAGCCGGTCATCGGCCGGCTCAAGGCCGCCGCACCGGACACCGTCCTCTCCATGGTCGTCGGCGCGGACGCGGTCACCTTCAGCAAGCAGGCGCAGCAGTTCGGCCTCCTCACGCCGGAGCTCGGCTTCGAGGGCGCGCCCCTCGACGCCGACTTCCAGCCCGCGCTGGGCGCGCTCGTCGCGGGCCGTACCCACACGGTCCGCTGGAGCGACCGGCTGGACGACGCCGAGAGCCGCGCCTTCGCGAAGGACTACCGGGCCGCCCACCAGTGGAAGGCGCCGATCCCCGAGGTCGCGGGAAACGCCTACTTCGGCGTCAAGTTCTTCCTCGCCGCCGCGGAGAAGGCCGGTTCCGGCACCCCCGAGGCCGTCAACAAGGCGATCGGCGGACTGTCCCTCGACAGCCCCCTCGGCAAGGGCACCCGCTTCGAGCCGTCGAACCACGTGTTCCAGGCCGACATGCGGGAGGTCACCATCGGCGCCGACGGCGCGTACACCGTCACCCGGACGCACCCGATGGTCGCCGACACGACCCCGAAGAAGGGCTGCTCGTGACCGTCCCCACCGCGTCCGGCGCCCCCGCCGGGCCGGGCGTCCCCGCCGCACCCGCCGTCGCGGACGCGCCGGCCGCCTCCACGCCCGCCGACGGCCTTCGCCGGACCCTGCGCCGCGTGCTCCCCGTGGTCGCGGGCGTGGGCCTGCTCGCCGCCCCCTTCGGTCTCGACGCCTTCGCCGTCTCCACCCTCACCCTGGGCCTCTGCTACGGCCTCTTCGCGTACGGCCTCGATCTGAGCTGGGGCAGGGCCGGACTCCTCAGCGTCGGTCACGCCGCGTTCTTCGGTCTCGGCGCGTACGCCGTCGCCCTCGGGCAGGAGCACCGGCTCCCCTGGGCGCTGACGGTCGCCGCGGCCGTCGTCGCCGCCGTGGCGATCGCCCTGCCCGTGGTCCGCATCGGCCTCGCCGCCCCCGTCCCCGACGCGCCGCTGATCCTTCTGACCATCGGCGTGGGACTGCTCCTCCAGCGGGCCGCCACCACCCTGACTCCCGTCACCGGCGGCACGAACGGCCGGTCCGTCACCGGGCCCGACGTGGTGACCTCCTACTACGTCACCCTCGCCGCCGTCGCGGCCGTGGTGGCGGTCTGCGGACTCCTTCTCGTACGCGGCCGGTTCGGCGCCCGGCTCGTCGCCGCCGCCCGCAACCCCGACCGCGCCGCCCAGAGCGGCATCGACGGCACCCGGGTCCGCGCCACCGCCTTCGCCGCGAGCGCCGCCGTCGCCGCCCTCGCCGGTGCGCTGTACGCACCCGTGGCGGGCCTGGTGTCCCCGCAGGTCTTCGGCCTCGGCCTGTCGACGTCCGTCCTGATCTGGCTGGCCCTCGGCGGACGCGAGTCGACCGTGGGGCCGTTCGTCGGGGCCGTCGCCGTCACCGTGGGCCAGCAGTTCCTGGGCTCCACCTGGCAGGGTTGGTACGTCCTCGCTCTCGCCGCCCTGTTCCTGCTGGTCGTCCAGGTGGCACCGGCCGGACTCACCGCCGCGCCGCGCCGCTGGCTGGCCGGCCCGGGAGCCGCCGTACGGCTCCCGGCCGGGGCCCGCCGCCCCCTTCGCCGTACGGCCGGGGAGGGCCGTCGGGGAGAGGCAGGCTCCGTTCCGCTCGCCGTCACCGGCGTCCGGAAGTCCTTCGGGCCCGTCGAGGTGCTCGCCGGAGTCGACCTCACCGTCGAAGCCGGCCGCTGCGTGTGCCTGATCGGCCCGAACGGCGCCGGGAAGAGCACCTTCCTGAACGTCGTCGCCGGACAGCTCGCCCCGGACTCCGGCACCCTGCGCATCTTCGGCACCGACGCGGCCGGCCTGCCGGTCCACCGCCGGGTGGGACTCGGCGTCGGCCGGATGTTCCAGATCCCCAGCGTGGTCGCCGAGCTCTCCCCGGCCGACAACCTCCGCCTCGCACGCCTGGAGACACCCGAACCGGCCGAGCCGCCCGCCGAGTTCCTCGACCTCGTCGACGACGAACTCCGGCCGGCCGGCACCCTCCCGCTCGCCGACCGCCGACGCCTGGAACTGGCCATGGTCCTCGCCGCCGCCCCCCGGCTGCTGCTCCTCGACGAACCCGCCGCCGGACTCGGCCCCGACGACGCCCGCCGGCTCACCCGCGAACTCCGCGAGGTCAACCGGCGGACCGGCTGCGCCCTGCTCGTCGTCGAGCACGACATGGACATCGTGCGGGAACTGGCCGACGAGGTCGTGGTCCTCGCCGAGGGACGGGTGCTCGCCCGCGGCCCGCTCGACGCGGTGGCCGCCGACCCGGCCGTCCGCGCCGCCTACCTGGGAGTGCGCTGATGCTCGAACTGACCGGCCTCGCCGGCGGATACGGTCAGGCCGCCGTCGTCCGGCCCACCGACCTGACCGTACGCGGCGGCGAGATCACCGCCCTCATCGGCCGCAACGGCGCCGGTAAGACGACCCTGCTGCGGACCGTCTTCGGCCTCGCCGACCGGCACGGCGGCGGCGTGACCCTCGACGGCCGCACCCTGCCCCCGGGCCGGCCCGAGCTCCTCGCCCGGGCCGGTGCCACCCTCATGCCCGAGGACCGAGGCGTGTTCCCCGCGCTCTCGGTCGCCGAGAACCTCCGCCTCGCCCGCCGCCGTGACGTCGTCCCGGCCGTCGACCCGTACAGCGTCTTCCCGCTCCTCACCGACCGTGCGAAGCAGCAGGCGGGGACGCTCTCCGGCGGGCAGAAGCAGCAACTGGGCATCGCCCGCGCCATGCTGGCCGGCCGGACCCTGATCGCGGTCGACGAGCTCACCCAGGGTCTCCAGCCCTCCGTGGTCGCCGACGTCCTGGAGGCCCTCGGCGCGATCGCCGCCGCCGGGGTCGCCGTCCTCCTCGTCGACCAGCACGCCGGCGCGCTCCTCGACCACAGCCGGCACGTCGTGGTGATGGAGGCCGGACGCGTCGTCCTCGACGCGCCGAACGAACCCGGTCTGCGCGACCGGCTCGACGACATCCTCGCGGTCCGCTGACCCGCACCCTCCTCACGGTCCGCGGACCCACGCCCTCCTGACGGTCCGCAGACCGCCCCCTGCTCGCGGTCCGCGGATCGCCCCGCTTCGGGCGGTCCATCGACCGCCCCCGCCACCTCCCTGGAGCCGCCCACCATGGACCCCTTCGCCTCGGCCACCGAACTCGCGGCGGCGATACGCCGCCGCGACCTCAGCCCCGTCGAGATCGCCGAGACCTACCTCCGGCGGATCGCCGACCACGACGGAGAGCTCGCCGCGTTCACCTGGCTCGACGAGGAGGCCGTCCTCGCCGCCGCCCGCCGCGCCGAACAGACCGTCGCCGACGGCGGACCCCTCGCGCCGTTCCACGGAGTCCCCGTCCCCGTCAAGGAGCTGACCCAGGTCGAGGGCCAGCCCGCGACCTACGGCTCGTACGGGGTCGACGACCGTCCCCGTACGCTCACCGAACCCGTGATCAGCCGACTGCTCGACGCCGGGTTCCTCCTCATGGGCCGCACCAACTCGCCCGAGATGGGCCTCCTGTCGACCACCGACAACAGCCGCTTCGGCAGCACCCGCAACCCCTGGAGCCACGCGCACTCCTCCGGTGGCTCCAGCGGCGGCGCCGCCGCGGCCGTCGCCGCCGGCCTCGCGCCCGTCGCCCACGCCAACGACGGCGGCGGCTCGATCCGTATGCCGTCCTCCTCCTGCGGCCTGCTCGGTCTGAAGCCGAGCAGGGGCCGCGTCCCCCAGCAGGTGCCGGGCTGGGAGCACGCCACCGTCGAGGGCGCCATCACCCGTACTACCCGGGACGCCGCAGCCCTGCTCGACGCGATGTCCGTACCCGACAGGCTCGCCATGTACCAGGCGCCCGCCCCCGACCGGCCCTACCTCGACGAGGTCGGCCGCGACGCCGGACGCCTCCGCATCGGGCTGCTCACCGAGGCACCCACCGGCCTCCCCGTCGACCCGCAGTGCGTCGAGGCCGTCGAGCACACCGCCCGGCTGCTCGTCTCCCTCGGCCACGACGTCGCCCCCGCCTCACCCCGCTTCTTCAGCGAGGAGGCGATCGTCGGATACGCGCAGACCGTCCTGGACGCCGCCCTCTGGGCCGCCCCGTACCAGAAGCCGGAACTCGCCGAGCCGCACCTGCGGTTCCGGATGGACCGGGCCGCGGGCCGGCATTCCGGCGAGTACACCAGGGCCGCGAACCTGCTCGCCGAGGAGTCCCGCGCGGTCCGCGCGCAGTGGGGCCAGGAGTTCGACCTGCTGCTCACCCCCACGATGGCCTGCCTGCCGCCGCGGGTGGACGCCCTGCTCCAGGAGGCCAACGCGGACCCCGGCGGCCCCCGGACCACCGAGACGCAGATGATCTCCTTCACCTCGATCTGCAACATCACCGGGCAGCCCGCGATCAGCCTGCCCACCTTCACCTCGGTCGAGGGCCTCCCCGTCGGCAGCCAGCTGATCGCCGGCCCCTGGGACGAGGCGGCCCTCATCAGGGTCGCCGCCGAACTGGAGGAGCTCGACCGCTGGCCGCACCGCCGCCCCGCGCGCTATCAGGGCTGACCCTGAGGGGGTCTGAGGGGGTCACACCGGCGGCCGCGGCCGCCGCGACACCCGGGCCCTCGCGCGAGGCACCTCTCCTCGTCGGCGGTGACACCACGCCACCGCCGCTCCCGGTTCCCCTCCCCAGGGAACCGGCCCCCCTTGGAAGGAGCCGTACATGGCACGCACCGCACCGGCCCGCATGCTGCGCCGGATCGTCGCCGAACACGCCACCCCCGCGGAGATCGCCGCCGCCGAACGGGCCGAGACCGGAGCGCTCTCCCGCCGCTCCGTCCTCGGCGGACTCGCCGCCGGCGCGGGTCTGGCCGCCACCACCGCCGTCGGCGCGGCCTCCACCGCCCACGCCTCCACCGCCACCACCCCGCCGGTGGTCGCGATCATCGGCGCCGGCATCGCCGGACTCTCCGCCGCCCTCCAACTCGCCGACCACGGCATCGCCTGCGCCGTCTACGAGGCCGACACCCGGGTCGGCGGCCGCATGTACTCGAACCCCGCCGGTGCCTACTGGGCCGACGGGCAGAGCTCCGAGTGGGGCGGCGAGATGATCGACACCCCGCACGTCGTCATGCAGTCCCTCGCCTCCCGCTTCGGCCTGCCCCTCGACGACCTGCGCGCCGCCGAACCCGCCGGCTCCACCGAGGTCTACCGCTTCGACGGCGCCTACTACACGTACGCGCAGGCGAGCGCCGACTTCAAGAAGCTGAAGCCGGTCCTCCAGCAGGACGAGGCCACCTTCAACTGGCCCGTCGCCTGGAACTCCGTCAACGGCCCCGGCGCGGTGGCCCTGTCGAACATGACCATCCACGAGTGGATCGCCACCCGTGTCCCGGGCGGGCACAGTTCACCGTTCGGTCAGCTCCTCGACGTCGCCTACACCACAGAGTTCGGCGTCGACACCAGCGACTCGTCGGCGCTCGGCATCGTCGGTCTGCTCGCCTACCAGCCCAGTCCCACCGGCTTCGCGCTCTTCGGGGAGAGCGACACCCGCTACCGCGTCCGCGGCGGCAACCAGCGCATCCCCCAGGCCATCGCCGCGGCCCTTCCCCCGGGGACCGTACGCCACGGCTGGCGGCTCACGAAGGTCGCGGCCGCGGCCGGCGGCCGCCAGTCGCTCACCTTCACCGTCAACGGCTGTCCGCAGACGGTGCTCGCCGACCACACGGTGCTCGCCCTCCCCGTCGGCGTGCTCAAGCAACTGGACCTGTCCACCGCCGGCTTCGACAACCGCAAGCTCGCCGGCATCGCCGCGATGACGATGGGCCAGAACTGCAAGCTCTCGCTGCAGTTCGACACCCGCCACTGGAACGGCTCGGGCCCGTGGGGAATCGCCAGCGGCAGCACGATGAGCGACACCGGCTACCAGACCTCCTGGGACTCCAGCAGAGCCCAGCCCGGCGGAAAGGGCATCCTCACGGTCTACTCGGGTGGCGGCCACGCGGCGGACTTCACCCCGTCCACACCGTTCCGCACGGCCGCCGACCCGCAGATCGCCTCCTACGCCCAACAGGCGCTCGCCCAGCTCGAACCGGTCTTCCCGGGCCTCACCGCCCACTGGACCGGCAAGGCCACCCTCGCCGCCTGGCCGCTCAACCCGAACGCGGGCGGCTCGTACTCCGCCTGGCCCCCCGGGTACGCGCACCAGTACGCCGGCTACGAGGCCGTCCGCCAGGGCAACACCCACTTCGCGG
Source organism: Streptomyces sp. NPDC055103 (assembly GCF_053607625.1). Classification (NCBI taxonomy): domain Bacteria; kingdom Bacillati; phylum Actinomycetota; class Actinomycetes; order Kitasatosporales; family Streptomycetaceae; genus Streptomyces; species Streptomyces sp. NPDC055103. Next base: position 305 of record NZ_JBSGTX010000086.1, on the reverse strand, counting down.
GCGAACACACCTCCGAGGTGGCCCAGGGCTACATGGAGGGCGGCGCCGAGTCGGGCCGCCGCGCGGCCGCCGAGGTCCTCGAAGACCTCGGCGTCGTGTAGGAACCGCAGGGCCCGCCGGAACGACCCCGGCGGGCCCGGGGCACGACCCGGCCGTCTCTCGGTCGGCGAAGGGTGACACACATCGGATCGGCTAGGGCGTGTTTCGAAGGTAGCGTCGTCTGCCCGAAGGGCAGGCCGGGCGGCGTCTGGTGCGTGCGATCGCAAGGCGGAGGGTCGTCCCGATACTGGTGTATCGGGATGATC
>NZ_JBSGTX010000085.1:28084-32509 GCF_053607625.1 Streptomyces sp. NPDC055103 | reverse complement strand
AACGCCCGGTTACATTCCGAACCCGGAAGCTAAGCCTTTCAGCGCCGATGGTACTGCAGGGGGGACCCTGTGGGAGAGTAGGACGCCGCCGAACACCCGCCCTTTTAGCTCAGTCGGTAGAGCGTCTCCATGGTAAGGAGAAGGTCAACGGTTCGATTCCGTTAAAGGGCTCCAAAAAGAGAAAGGCCCCGCCATTGGCGGGGCCTTTTTTGTGTTGTCGTGGTGGACGGTTCAAGGCGGCCCCTTTCGGGGCCGCCTTGGTGGGTCAGTGGTGGTCGGGCTCTCGGAGGCGCATTGCCAGGATGGCCATGTCGTCGGAGGCGGGGGCCTGGGCGAAGCGCTCCACCGCGCGGAGTACACGGGCGGCGACCGCACCGGCCGTCAGGCCCGTACACGTTTTGAGGACTTCGGCGAGGCCGTCGTCGCCCAGCATGCGGGTGCCCTCGCGGCGCTCGGTCACCCCGTCCGTGACGCAGAGGAGGACGTCGCCCGGGTCGAGCGTGATGGTCTCCTCGTACAGTTCGAGGTCTTCCATCACGCCGAGGAGGGGCTGGGGTTCGGCGGCGGGGCTCACCGTGCCGTCCTGGCGGAGGCGCAGCGGCAGGGGGTGGCCTGCGCAGACGACCTTCAGGATCGCGGAACCGTCCGGCTGCGGGCGCATCTCGCCGTAGAGCAGGGTGAGGAAGCGGCTGCGGGCGCCCTCGTCGAGGATCGCGGCGTTGAGCCGCTCCAGGACGGCAGGGCCGCCGAAGCCCTCACGGGCGAGGAGACGCAGGGCGTGGCGGGCCAGGCCGGTGACGGCCGCGGCCTCCGGGCCCGTACCGCAGACGTCGCCGATGGCGAATCCGTACGCGCAGTCGCTGATCGGGAAGAGGTCGTAGAAGTCGCCGCCGACCTCGTTGCCCTCGCCGGCCGCGCGGTAGATGACGTCGACCTCGACGCCGGGGATCACCGGGAGGCCGGGCGGGAGGAGGCTGCGCTGGAGGGACTGGCTGATCGCCACGCGCTCCGAGTACAGGCGGGCGTTGTCCAGGGCCAGGGCGGCTCGGCGCGAGAGGTCCTCGGCGAGCTCCAGGATCTCCTGGCGGAAGTGGTCCTCGGAGGGGCGGCCCAGGGTCAGCATGCCGATGACCCTGTTGCGGGCGACCAGCGGTAGGACGACCGTCTCGCCGGCGACCGTGCTCGCGGTGGCCAGGGTGGTGTCGATGCCGGAGGAGAGCGGGCTCGTGGGGTGGTCGAGGGCGCGGACCGAGGCGCTGAGCGCCGCTCGGTGCGCGGCGTCGCCGGGGGCCGTCCAGACGCGGGCGCCGGGCGTCGGCACCGGGTCGGGCGGGGCGATGGAGGACAGCAGGTCCTTGAGGCCGTCGATGCGGTCCTCGTCCTCGTGGAGCACGTACGAGAGGTACGGGTCCGAGGCCTGGTCGGCGATCGTGTAGACCGCGCACCAGGTGGCGAGGGTCGGGACCGTCATCTGGGCCATCAGGGCCAGGGTCTGGTCACGGTCCAAGGTGCCGGCGAGGAGGTCGGAGGCTTCGACGAGGAAGCTGAGGGAGCCGCGGCGGAGGCGTTCGAGTTCGCCGAGGCGGGCCGACTCGACCGCGAGGGCGATGCGGTCGGCGGCGAACTGGAGGCGGAGCGCCTCCTCGTTGGAGTAGCGGTTCGCGGACTCGGCGGCGACGCCCAGGGAGCCGGTGAGCCGGCCCTCGACCTTGAGGGGGACGGTGACCACCGAGCGCATGCCGGTGCCTTCGAGGAGGGGGACGGCGCCGGGGACCGCGGCGAGGTCCTCGTGGACCGCGGGCATACGGGCGGAGCCGTACCGGCTCGCGCCGGTCTCGACCGGGACGCGGGCGAAGCGCTGGCGGGCGGCGGGGAGGCCGGTGGTCGCCCGTACTTCGAGCTCGGTCTCGTCGTCGGTAGCGAGGAGGAGGAAGGCGGCGTCGCCGTCGAGCATGTCGCGGGCGCGCTCGACCGTGCGCTGGAGGAGGCCGTCGAGGTCGTCGGGGGCGGGGGAGCCGATGAAGACCTCGAAGGGGTCCACCGTGCGGCTCTCGGAGCCCGGCTCGGCCGTGGGACGCTGCGGGGTCTGGAGGACGGCGCGCTCGTGCTCCCGTACGAGGAGACAGACCGTGGAGGGCTCGCCCTGGGTGTCGCGGACCCGGAGGTGCGAGGCGTAGACGGGGATGACGCGGCCGTCGGCGCAGCGGATGCCGTAGCTGCCCTCCCAGCGGGAGAGGCGCAGGGCCTCGGCGAGGCCGGTGCCGATGCCGGGGGTGTGCGGCCAGGCGGCGAGGTCGCCGAGGGGCTTGCCGATGACCTTCTCGGCGTCGTAGCCGAAGAGCTCCTCGGCGTCCTCGTTCCAGGAGGTGACGGCTCCGCCGCGGCCGATCTGGACGACGGCCACGCGTACGCGGCTCTCGGCCGCCGGGAGGAGCGCGTCGGGCAGGACAGGGCCGGCGGAGCGGGTGCCCACCGGGCGCTGGGGGAGGTCGAGGTGGAACCAGACGTGCTTGCGGGTGGGGGAGTAGTCGACGCCCCAGCGGTGCGCCAGGGCGGCGCAGAGCAGCAGGCCCCGGCCGTTCTCGCGGTCCGGGCTGCCCAGGGTGCGGCCGCTCTGGACGGGGATCTCGCGCTCGGGGTAGCGGTCGGCGACCTCGACGCGGATGCTGTCCTCGGACCGGAGGCACAGGACCTCGGCGGAGGTGCCCGCGTGGATGACGGCGTTGGTGACGAGCTCGCTGGTCAGGACGACGGCGTCGTCGACGAGTTCGGAGTGTCCCCAGCCCTGGAGGGTGTCCCTGACGAACGCGCGGGCGGCCGCGACGGACCGCCCGACGGGTTCGAAGCTGGCAGTCGCCCGCGCGGTGATCACAGCACTCCTCGTACGCGTCTCGACGCCCGGCTCTGCCATGCTCGGTATGCCCCTCCCGCTGCCCGGTGGTCGTGTGCGCACCACACCGCCCCCGCCGGGCGGACCGGGGTGGTTGGACAGCCGGATCCCAGGTTACTTACCTTCGCCGTCCGCGCGGATGCCGGTTGCCGCAGTTTCCGCCCACCGGGGGTGGGGACGCTGTGCGAAGCTGCCGAACTGTTATCGCCTGGTTCGGTCGCGGTGAAACACTGGGCAGGCTGTCGGCGAGAGCCGGCGGAGTACGGTCGACCCCTTTCGGGAGGGACACGGTGGAGTCTGGCACGGCGGCGCGGCGTGGCGGCAGCGGTACGCGCGCGAGGGGCGGGCGTTCCCGTGGGGGGACGGTGCAGGTGGACGCGGCGGCACTGGAGCGGTTGCTGGGCGCGCTGGTGTCGATGCGGGACGGGAACTTCCGTAAACGGCTGACGGTCTCCGGTGACGGGGTCATGGCGGAGATCTCCGCCGTGTTCAACGAGGTCGCGGACCGGCAGATGCATGTGACGGGCGAGCTGTCCCGGGTCCGGCGGGTGGTCGGGCGTGAGGGCAAGCTGTCCGAGCGGCTGGAGGCGGGGGCCACCGAGGGGGCGTGGGCCGCGGCGATCGAGGCCGCGAACGCGCTGGTCGACGATCTCGCCCGGCCGGTGTCCGAGGTGGGACGGGTCCTCTCGGCGGTGGCCGAGGGTGATCTGGACCAGCGGATGGACCTGCGTTCGGAGGGTGCCGACGGGGCGGTACGGCCGCTGCGCGGGGAGTTCCTGAAGGTCGCGCGTACCGCCAACAATCTCGTCGACCAGCTGTCGGTGTTCGCCTCCGAGGTGACGAGGGTCGCCGTCGAGGTGGGTACGGACGGCAAGCTGGGCGGACAGGCGCAGGTGCGCGGGGTGTCCGGTTCGTGGAAGGACCTCACGGACTCGGTCAACACCATGGCGAACCGGCTGACGGCCCAGGTGCGGGACATCGCGCTGGTGACGACGGCGGTGGCGGACGGTGACCTGTCGCAGAAGGTCACGGCGAACGTCGCCGGCGAGATGCTGGAGCTGAAGAACACCGTCAACCGGATGGTGGACCAGCTGTCGTCGTTCTCCTCCGAGGTGACCCGGGTCGCCCGTGAGGTGGGGACGGAGGGCGAGCTCGGCGGTCAGGCCGAGGTGGCCGGGGTCGCCGGTGTGTGGAAGGACCTCACCGATTCCGTCAACACGATGGCAGGAAATCTCACCAATCAGGTGAGAGGGATCGCGGAGGTGACGACCGCGGTCGCCAACGGCGATCTGTCGCAGAAGGTGCGGGTCTCCGCGCGCGGTGAGATCGCGCAGCTCGCGGACACGATCAACCAGATGACCGAGACGCTCCGGACGTTCGCCGACGAGGTGACCCGGGTGTCGGGCGAGGTCGGTGCGCAGGGTCTGCTCGGTGGTCAGGCGCAGGTGCCGGGCGCGGCCGGGACGTGGAAGGACCTCACCGACTCGGTCAACACCGTCTTCCGGAACATCACCACGCAGGTGCGGGACATCGCG
>NZ_JBSGTX010000085.1:0-27984 GCF_053607625.1 Streptomyces sp. NPDC055103 | reverse complement strand
CAGGTGACGACGGCGGTGGCCAACGGTGATCTGTCGCAGAAGGTCACGGTCGACGTGGCCGGCGAGATGCTGGAGCTGAAGAACACCGTCAACACGATGGTCGACCAGCTGTCGGCCTTCGGTTCCGAGGTGACCCGGGTGGCCCGGGAGGTCGGCGTCGAGGGTCTGCTCGGCGGCCAGGCGGAGGTGCCGGGAGCGGCGGGGACGTGGAAGGACCTCACCGACTCGGTGAACACGGCCTTCCGGAACCTGACCGGTCAGGTGCGGGACATCGCGCAGGTGACGACGGCGGTGGCCAACGGTGATCTGTCGCAGAAGGTCACGGTCGACGTGGCCGGCGAGATGCTGGAGCTGAAGAACACCGTCAACACCATGGTGTCGCAGCTGTCGTCCTTCGCGGACCAGGTGACGCGGATGGCGCGGGACGTGGGCACCGAGGGCCGGCTGGGCGGTCAGGCCCGGGTGGACGGGGTCTCCGGCCGCTGGCGGGAGCTCACGGACTCCGTGAACTTCATGGCCGGCAACCTGACCTCGCAGGTGCGGCAGATCGCTCAGGTGACGACGGCCGTGGCCCGCGGCGATCTGTCGCAGAAGATCGACGTGGACGCGCGGGGCGAGATCCTGGAGCTGAAGAACACCATCAACACGATGGTCGACCAGCTGTCCGCCTTCGCGGACCAGGTGACCCGGGTGGCCCGCGAGGTGGGTACGGACGGCCGGCTCGGCGGGCAGGCGCAGGTGCCCGGTGTGGCCGGCGTGTGGCGTGATCTGACGGACTCGGTGAACGGCATGGCCGGGAACCTGACGACCCAGGTCCGTAACATCGCGCAGGTCGCCACGGCGGTCGCCCGGGGTGACCTGTCGCAGAAGATCGACGTGGACGCCCGCGGCGAGATCCTGGAGCTGAAGAACACCCTCAACACGATGGTGGACCAGCTGTCGAACTTCGCCGAGCAGGTGACCCGGGTGGCCCGCGAGGTGGGCACCGAGGGGATCCTGGGTGGTCAGGCCGAGGTGCAGGGGGTCTCCGGCACCTGGAAGGACCTCACGCAGTCGGTGAACTTCATGGCGAACAACCTGACCATTCAGGTGCGGAACATCGCCGAGGTCACGACGGCGGTCGCCATGGGCGACCTCTCCAAGAAGATCACGGTCGACGCCCGGGGCGAGATCCTGGAGCTGGTCACGACCGTCAACACGATGGTCGACCAGCTGTCGAACTTCGCGGACGAGGTCACGCGGGTGGCCCGTGAGGTGGGTACGGAGGGCATCCTCGGCGGCCAGGCGCGGGTGCGCGGGGTCACCGGTACCTGGAAGGACCTGAGCGACAACGTCAACCTGATGGCCAACAACCTGACGAGTCAGGTGCGGAACATCTCCCGCGTCTCGGCGGCCGTGGCCAACGGCGATCTGACGAAGAAGGTGACGGTCGAGGCGCGGGGCGAGGTCGCCGAACTCGCCGAGACCGTCAACACCATGGTGACGACCCTGTCGTCCTTCGCCGACGAGGTCACGCGGGTGGCCCGTGAGGTGGGTACGGAGGGCGAACTGGGCGGCCAGGCCCGGGTGCCGGGGGTCTCCGGCACCTGGAAGGACCTGACCGAGTCGGTGAACTCGATGGCCGACAACCTCACCGGTCAGGTGCGGCAGATCGCCGCCGTCACCACCGCCATCGCCAAGGGCGACCTCACCAAGAAGATCGACATCGACGCGCGCGGTGAGATCCAGGAGCTGAAGAACACCATCAACACGATGGTCGACCAGCTGTCGAACTTCGCTGAGGAGGTCACGCGAGTGGCCCGTGAGGTGGGCACCGACGGGCAGCTCGGCGGCCAGGCCCGGGTCCGGGACGTGGAGGGCACCTGGAGCGATCTCACCGAGTCCGTGAACGAGATGGCCGGGAACCTCACCCGGCAGGTGCGGGCCATCGCGGCCGTCGCCACCGCGGTGACCCGCGGCGACCTCAACGTCAAGATCGACGGCGTGGACGCGGCCGGCGAGATCCAGGCGCTCCAGGACAACATCAACACGATGATCGCCAACCTGCGCGACACCACCCTCGCCAACGACGAGCAGGACTGGCTCAAGAGCAACCTGGCCCGTATCTCCGGGCTCATGCAGGGCCGTCGGGACCTCGACGACGTGGCCTCGCTCATCATGAGCGAGCTGACGCCGGTGGTCTCGGCGCAGCACGGCGCCTTCTTCGTGGCCATGCCGACGGGCTCCGCCCACAGCGACGCCGAACTCGTCGGTGAAGGCGACGGCTCGTACGAGCTGCGGATGCGCGGGAGTTACGCGTACTCCACCGGGTCCATGCCGACCTCGTTCCGGCCGGGGGAGACGCTCATCGGGACGGCGGCCGAGGAGAAGCGGACCATCCAGGTCAACGTGCCGCCGGGCTATCTGAAGATCTCCTCGGGGCTCGGGGAGGCCTCGCCCGCGCATGTGATCGTGCTGCCGGTGCTCTTCGAGGGCAAGGTCCTCGGCGTGATCGAGCTCGCCTCGTTCCAGCCGTTCGCGCAGATCCAGCGGGACTTCCTCAACCAGATCGCCGAGCTGATCGCGACGACCGTCAACACCATCAGCGTCAACACCAAGACCGAGGTGCTGCTCCAGCAGTCGCAGGAGCTCACGGAGCAGCTCAAGGAGCGCTCGGCCGAGCTGGAGCACCGGCAGAAGGAGCTCCAGGGCTCCAACCTCGAACTGGAGGAGAAGGCCGAGCTGCTGGCCCGGCAGAACCGCGACATCGAGGTGAAGAACACCGAGATCGAGGAGGCGCGGCAGGTCCTGGAGGAGCGGGCCGAACAGCTCGCCGTCTCCATGCGGTACAAGTCCGAGTTCCTCGCGAACATGTCGCACGAGCTGCGTACCCCGCTCAACTCGCTGCTGATCCTCGCCAAGTTGCTCGCGGACAACGCCGAGACCAACCTGACGCCGAAGCAGGTCGAGTTCGCGGAGACCATCCACGGGGCCGGTTCGGACCTGCTCCAGCTGATCAACGACATCCTCGACCTGTCCAAGGTCGAGGCGGGCAAGATGGACGTCTCGCCGACCCGGATCGCGCTCGTCCAGCTCGTCGACTACGTGGAGGCGACCTTCCGGCCGCTCACCGCGGAGAAGGGGCTCGACTTCTCGGTGCGGGTCTCGCCCGAGCTGCCGGCCACGCTCCACACCGACGAGCAGCGGCTGCTCCAGGTGCTGCGCAACCTCCTCTCCAACGCGGTGAAGTTCACCGACTCCGGCGCGGTGGAGCTGGTGATCCGGCCCGCGAACGCGGATGTGCCGCAGTCGATCCGCGAGCAGCTCCTGGAGGCCGGTTCGCTGCGCGATCCGGAGGCGGATCTGATCGCGTTCTCGGTGACGGACACCGGGATCGGGATCGCGGCGAGCAAGATGCGGGTCATCTTCGAGGCGTTCAAGCAGGCCGACGGCACGACCAGCCGGAAGTACGGCGGTACGGGTCTGGGGCTCTCGATCAGCCGGGAGATCGCGCGGCTGCTCGGCGGCGAGATCTTCGCGGCGAGCGAGCCGGGCCGCGGTTCGACGTTCACGCTCTATCTGCCGCTGAGCCCGGCGGAGTCGCCGTCGCACGGCTACGGGCAGGGTGGGGCGGACGCCGAGGAACTCCAGCAGGGTGTCGAGGAGGGGACGGGCGTGCACGCCTTCCCGCACTTCCCGCCGACGCCCGTGCGGACCGAGGCGCGGTCGGGGGCCGGGGCGCTGTTCCGGCACCGCCGGAAGGCCGCGGCGGAGGCGACCGGGGCGCGGACCGCGGTGCCGGGGCAGGCCGGTCAGCAGGGTGCGGCGGACCGGACGGAGCCGGAGGCGGAGGTCGAGCCGCGGCGCACCTTCAACTTCTCGGGCGAGAAGGTGCTCATCGTGGACGACGACATCCGTAACGTCTTCGCGCTCACGAGCGTCCTGGAACAGCACGGGCTCGCGGTGCTGTACGCGGAGAACGGGCGCGAGGGCATCGAGGTCCTGGAGCAGCACGACGACGTGACGGTCGTGCTGATGGACATCATGATGCCGGAGATGGACGGGTACGCGACGACGACCGCGATCCGGCGGATGCCGCAGTTCGCCGGGCTGCCGATCATCGCCCTGACGGCGAAGGCCATGAAGGGCGACCGGGAGAAGGCGATCGAGTCGGGTGCCTCGGACTACGTGACGAAGCCGGTCGACCCCGACCACCTGCTGTCCGTCATGGAGCAGTGGATGCGGGGGGAGTGACTCCGGGACGGGGGCCCGCGCGGAGTGCCGCGCGGGCTCCCGAGCTCCGCTGACGGGCTGTCGCCACACGGGTGTGAGAGGGCGGGATACGGGGAACCTTCTGGTCTCCCACCGCGTTTCTGCCACGTGCACAGTGACATCGCGGTGACAGGGTGTGGCGACGGGCGGGGTGCGGCTACGATGACCGGCACAAGGACGGACGGCGCTAGGGAGTCGTCTTCTGGGGCGGCGCCCGGTGCTTCCCCCGGTTACGGGAGCCGGGGAGAGCCGTTGCCGGGACGAGGAGGACGGGGCATGGTGCAGAAGGCCAAGATCCTCCTGGTCGATGACCGGCCGGAGAATCTGCTGGCGCTGGAGGCCATTCTCTCCGCGCTCGATCAGACGCTGGTGCGGGCATCGTCCGGGGAGGAAGCGCTCAAGGCGCTGCTGACGGACGACTTCGCGGTCATCCTGCTGGACGTTCAGATGCCGGGGATGGACGGTTTCGAGACGGCCGCGCACATCAAGCGGCGCGAGCGGACCCGGGACATTCCGATCATCTTCCTGACCGCCATCAACCACGGCCCCCACCACACCTTCCGGGGGTACGCGGCCGGGGCGGTCGACTACATCTCGAAGCCCTTCGACCCGTGGGTGCTGCGGGCCAAGGTCTCCGTCTTCGTCGAGCTCTACATGAAGAACTGCAAGCTGCGCGAGCAGGCAGCTCTGCTGCGGCTGCAGTTGGAGGGCGGCGAGGGCGGTCACGGCAAGGAGTCCGCCGGACTGCTCGCCGAGCTGTCCGCCCGCCTCGCCGCCGTCGAGGAGCAGGCGGAGGCGCTGTCGAAGCAGCTGGACGACGACTCCGCCGACGCGGCGGCCGTCGCGACCGCCGCGCACCTGGAGCGGAAGCTGACCGGGCTGCGGCGGGCCCTGGACGCCCTGGAGCCGGGCACGGGCGCCGCGCCGACGCTGCCCGCCCAGACCTGACGGGAACGGCGCGGACTCCGCGTGGACCTGTGCACTGCGTGGACCGCGCGCATCGCGTAGGCCGGCCACGTGCATCGCGTAGGCCGGCCACGTGCATCGCGTAGGCCGGCCACGTGCATCGCGTAGGCCGGCCACGTGCATCGTGTGCGCCGCGCAGACTCGACGCCGCCCGCCCGGCCCTGACGTGTCGTCACTCCGGGCGGGGTGTCGTGACCCGACGTCAGCTTCGCGCCCCGGCAAGGGCGACACGATCGGGTGAGGCGGACAGCCCGTCCCCTCACCGGTAACCTCGACATCATGGCTTCACGTACGTCCGGCAAGGGTTCTCAGGGCACGGCGGGCGCCGCAAAGCCGCGCGCCGGCCGGACGACGGCCGCCGCGAAGAAAGCGGCGACTGCGAAGTCGCCTGCCAAACCGCCCGCGAAACCCGCCGCGAAGAAGGCGCCGGCCAAGAAGGCCGCGCCCGCCAAGCGCGCGCCCGCGCGGAAGACCGCCGCGAAGCGCGCCGCGCCGCGCCCGGCACCGTCCCCCACCGGGGGCGTCTACCGGCTCGCCCGCGGGGTCTGGCTCGGCCTGGCCCACGCGGTGGGGGCGATGTTCCGCGGGATAGGGCGTGGCGCCAAGGGCCTCGACCCGGCCCACCGCAAGGACGGGCTCGCGCTGCTGCTGCTCGGCGTCGCGCTGATCGTCGCCGCGGGCACCTGGTCCCATCTGCGCGGCCCGGTCGGCGACCTCGTCGAGATGCTCGTCACCGGCGCCTTCGGCCGGCTCGACCTGCTGGTGCCGCTGCTCGTCGGCGCGATCGCTGTCCGGCTGATCCTCTACCCCGAGAGGCCCGAGGCCAACGGCCGGATCGTGATCGGGCTCTCCGCCCTCGTCATCGGCGTCCTCGGCCAGGTCCACATCGCCTGCGGCTCACCGGGCCGTGGCGACGGCACCGAGGCCATGCAGGACGCGGGCGGGCTCATCGGCTGGGCCGCGTCCCAGCCCCTCGTCTTCATGATGGGCGAGGTCCTCGCCGTACCGATGCTCGTGCTGCTCACGCTCTTCGGTCTGCTCGTCGTCACCGCCACCCCGGTCAACGCCATCCCGCAGCGCCTGCGCGCCCTCGGCGCCCGGCTCGGCATCGTCGAATCCGCCGACGAACCGGCGGAGGCCGAGGGGTACGAGGGGTACGAAGGACACGAGGGCTACGACGAGGACTGGCGCGAGGCCGCGCCGCGGACCACCCGCCCCGCGCGGCGCCGGGCGACCGGCCCGGCGGAGCCGTACGACGTGGACCGGGCAGAGGCCGAGCTCCTGGACCGGCGGGCCCGCCGGGGTCCGCGCAGCTCCGCGCCCGCCGACTTCGACCACGGCCTCGACCCGGTGGACGTCGCCGCGGCCGCGGCCGCCGCCCTCGACGGCGCCGTGCTCAACGGCATGCCGCCCTCCCCGATCGTCGCCGATCTGACCAGGGACGTCACCGCCGAGCGCGACGCCGCCGTGGCGGCCGCCGCCGAGACCTCCGGGCCCGTGGCTCCGGCCGCGCCCGTACCGTCGGCGCGCGGGGGCGACCAGCGGTCCGGCGGGGGCGTACCCGACCTGACGAAGCCGGCGCCCGAGCCGACCGATCTGCCGCCGCGCGCCGAGCAGCTCCAGCTCTCCGGCGACATCACGTACTCCCTGCCGTCCATGGACCTGCTGGAGCGCGGCGGGCCCGGCAAGACGCGGAGCGCCGCCAACGACCTCGTCGTGGAGTCGCTCTCCAACGTCTTCACGGAGTTCAAGGTCGACGCGGCCGTCACCGGCTTCACCCGGGGCCCGACGGTCACGCGGTACGAGGTCGAGCTCGGCCCCGCCGTGAAGGTCGAGAAGATCACAGCCCTCACCAAGAACATCGCGTACGCCGTGGCCTCACCGGACGTCCGGATCATCTCGCCGATCCCCGGCAAGTCCGCCGTCGGCATCGAGATCCCGAACAGTGACCGCGAGATGGTCAACCTCGGGGACGTGCTGCGGCTCGCGGACGCGGCGGGCGACGACCATCCGATGCTGGTCGCGCTCGGCAAGGACGTCGAGGGCGGCTACGTGATGGCCAACCTGGCGAAGATGCCGCACGTCCTGGTCGCCGGCGCCACCGGCTCCGGCAAGTCCTCCTGCATCAACTGCCTCATCACCTCGGTGATGATAAGAGCGACCCCCGAGGACGTCCGGATGGTGCTCGTCGACCCCAAGCGGGTCGAGCTCACCGCCTACGAGGGCATCCCGCACCTGATCACCCCGATCATCACCAACCCCAAGAGGGCCGCCGAGGCCCTCCAGTGGGTGGTGAAGGAGATGGACCTCCGCTACGACGACCTGGCCGCCTTCGGCTTCCGGCACATCGACGACTTCAACCAGGCCATCCGGGACGGGAAGATCAAGCTGCCCGAGGGCAGCCAGCGGGAGCTGAACCCCTACCCGTACCTGCTGGTGATCGTCGACGAGCTCGCCGACCTGATGATGGTCGCGCCCCGGGACGTCGAGGACTCGATCGTCCGCATCACCCAGTTGGCCCGCGCGGCCGGCATCCATCTCGTGCTGGCCACCCAGCGGCCGTCGGTGGACGTCGTCACCGGTCTCATCAAGGCGAACGTGCCCTCGCGGCTCGCCTTCGCCACCTCCTCGCTCGCCGACAGCCGGGTCATCCTGGACCAGCCCGGTGCCGAGAAGCTCATCGGCAAGGGTGACGGTCTGTTCCTGCCGATGGGGGCGAACAAGCCGACGCGCATGCAGGGCGCCTTCGTCACCGAGCACGAGGTCGCGGCCGTCGTGCAGCACTGCAAGGACCAGATGACGCCCGTCTTCCGGGAGGACGTCACCGTCGGCACCAAGCAGAAGAAGGAGATCGACGAGGACATCGGCGACGACCTCGATCTGCTGTGCCAGGCCGCCGAGCTGGTCGTCTCGACGCAGTTCGGCTCCACGTCGATGCTCCAGCGCAAGCTGCGCGTCGGCTTCGCGAAGGCCGGCCGGCTGATGGACCTGATGGAGTCGCGGAACATCGTCGGACCGAGCGAGGGCTCAAAGGCGCGTGACGTGCTGGTGAAGCCCGACGAACTGGACGGGGTGCTCGCGGTGATCCGGGGGGAGTCCGGGGCGTAGGGGAGTCAGGGAGAGCGGGGCGAGTAGGGAGAACGGGGAGAGCGGGGGCGGTAGGTGTCGGGGTGTCCGATCGAGACCTGGCCGAGACTCACTCGTAAGGGAACCGGGGGCAACCGTTTCCCCCGCCCGTACGTCAAGTTGGACGGTGGGACAGATGGATGTCCCAGCCTCATGGCGTACAAACAGCACCCGCCCGGTTGCCCCACCCTTTCGTACCACCCATAGACTGAACGTCCAGCAGGTGGCTACACGCTCGAAAGGCGCTCACGTGTCCATCGGCAACTCCCCCGAAGACGACCGGACGTTCCCGGCAGACGACCGGGATTCGATCGGTCGCGCTCTCCAGCAGGCCCGAATCGCCGCCGGTCTCACCGTCGAAGAGGTCAGTGCCTCCACCCGTGTCCGGATCCCGATCGTGCACGCGATCGAGGAGGACGACTTCTCGCGCTGCGGCGGCGACGTCTACGCCCGCGGGCACATCCGTACCCTCGCGCGCGCCGTCGGCCTCGATCCGGCCGATCTGATCGAGCAGTACGACGCCGCTCACGGCGGTCGTCCCTCGCCCACCCCCGCCGCCCCGCTCTTCGAGGCGGAACGTATCCGCCCCGAACCGCGGCGGCCCAACTGGACCGCCGCGATGGTCGCGGCGATCGTCGCCGTCGTCGGCTTCGTCGGTTTCACGATGTTCGACGGCAACGAGGCCCCCAAGGGCACCACGACCGCCGACGGCGGTCCGGCCCCGGCGCCGGAGAAGGCGACGTCCACCGCCAAGCCGAAGCCGGTCAAGCCCGCGGCCCCGAAGCCCAGCGAGAGCGCGATCGCCGCGGTCCCGCAGGACAAGGTCACGGTCAAGCTCACCGCCGTCGACGGCAAGAGCTGGATCTCGGCCAAGGCCGAGGACGGGAAGCTGCTCTTCGACGGCCTCCTCCTGGAGGGCGAGTCCAAGACCTTCCAGGACGACGCCCGTGTCGACCTGGTCCTCGGCAACGCCGGCGCCATCGAGCTCTACGTCAACGGCAAGAAGGTCGAAGAGAAGTTCGAATCTGGTCAGGTCGAGCGGCTCAGCTACACCAAGGGCGACCCCGAGGCCGGATGATCCGCCCGGCCCCGTCTGACCCCGCGATGTGACCTCCGTCGCGCAGGTGAACCCTGCGCGACGGGGGAACGGCCGGGACGAAGTAGTCTTGAGCTCATGCCCGAACGCCGTACCGTCGCCCTTGTCACTCTTGGCTGCGCCCGTAACGAGGTGGACTCGGAGGAGCTCGCAGGCCGCTTGGCAGCGGACGGCTGGGAGCTCGTCGAGAACGCCGAGGACGCGGATGTCGCCGTCGTCAACACCTGCGGATTCGTCGAAGCCGCCAAGAAGGACTCCGTCGACGCCCTCCTCGAAGCCAATGATCTGAAGGATCACGGCAAGACCCAGGCCGTCGTGGCCGTCGGCTGCATGGCCGAGCGGTACGGCAAGGAGCTCGCCGAGGCCCTTCCGGAGGCCGACGGCGTCCTCGGCTTCGACGACTACGCCGACATCTCCAACCGCCTCCAGACCATCCTCAACGGTGGCAGTGTCGAGGCCCACACCCCGCGTGACCGGCGCAAGCTGCTGCCGCTGTCGCCCGTGGAGCGCCAGGAGGCCGCCGCGGCCGTGGCCCTGCCGGGACACGGAGACGCCGCCGAGGCCCCCGTCGACGCGCCGGCCGACCTCCCCGAGGGGCTCGCGCCCGCCTCCGGGCCCCGCGCGCCGCTCCGCCGCCGTCTGGACACCAGTCCCGTCGCCTCCGTGAAGCTGGCCTCCGGCTGCGACCGCCGCTGCTCCTTCTGTGCCATCCCGTCCTTCCGCGGCTCCTTCGTCTCGCGCCGTCCCTCGGACGTGCTGAACGAGACGCGCTGGCTCGCCGAGCAGGGTGTGAAGGAGGTCATGCTGGTCTCCGAGAACAACACCTCGTACGGCAAGGACCTCGGTGACATCCGGCTCCTGGAGAGCCTGCTGCCCGAGCTGGCCTCGGTCGACGGCATCGAGCGCATCCGGGTCAGCTACCTCCAGCCCGCCGAGATGCGCCCCGGTCTGATCGACGTCCTCACCTCGACCGAGAAGGTCGCGCCCTACTTCGACCTGTCCTTCCAGCACAGCGCCCCCGACGTGCTGCGGGCCATGCGCCGCTTCGGTGACACCGACCGCTTCCTGGAGCTCCTGGAGACCATCCGGTCCAAGGCCCCGACCGCCGGTGCCCGCTCCAACTTCATCGTCGGCTTCCCCGGCGAGACCGAGGCGGACTTCGCCGAGCTGGAACGCTTCGTCACCCACGCGCGGCTCGACGCCGTCGGCGTCTTCGGCTACTCCGACGAGGACGGCACCGAGGCCGCCACGTACGAGCACAAGCTCGACCAGGACGTCATCGACGAGCGGCTCGCCCACCTCTCCCGGCTCGCCGAGGAGCTCACCGCGCAGCGCGCGGAGGAGCGGATCGGAGAGACCCTGGAAGTACTCGTCGAGTCCGTCGACGAGGAGGACGGCTGGATCGGCCGCGCCGCCCACCAGGCGCCCGAGACCGACGGCCAGGTGGTCCTCACCACGGCCGACGGTACGAGCCCCGACCTGGCTCCGGGCCGTATGGTCAGGGCGAAGGTCGTCGGCACGGAAGGCGTCGACCTGGTGGCCGAGTGTCTTTTCGAGGAGGCAGCCAGATGACCGGAGTCCCGGCATCCGCGACGGGCGGGACCGGTAGGCCGGCGCCCCGCGGAAAGCTGGGCACTGCGGCCGTCAACCAGGCCAGCCTGTGGAACATCGCGAACATCCTCACCATGATCCGGCTCGTGCTCGTGCCGGCCTTCGTGGTGCTGCTGTTCCAGGACGGCGGGCACGACCCCGCCTGGCGCGCCTGGGCGTGGGCGGCGTTCGCCGTCGCCATGATCACGGACGTGTTCGACGGGCACCTCGCCCGTACGTACAACCTCGTCACCGACTTCGGGAAGATCGCCGACCCGATCGCCGACAAGGCGATCATGGCCGGCGGGCTCATCAGCCTCTCCTTGCTGGGTGATCTGCCCTGGTGGGTGACCGGGGTCATCCTGGCCCGCGAGCTGGGGATCACGCTGATGCGGTTCTGGGTGATCCGGCACGGGGTCATCCCGGCGAGCCGCGGCGGCAAGATGAAGACGCTCGCGCAGGGCACGGCGGTCGGCATGTACGTGCTGATGCTCACCGGCCCGCTGGCCACCCTGCGCTTCTGGGTGATGGCCGTGGCCGTCGTGCTGACGGTCGTCACCGGTCTGGACTACGTGCGACAGGCGATCGTCCTGCGCCGCCAGGGCCTCGCGGAGGAGCGGGCGGCCGCGGAGTCGGAGACGGCGGCGCGATGACCGAGGCCGCCCGGGTGCTGGCGCTGCTCGCGGAGCGTGGTGACACGCTGGCCGCGGCGGAGTCGCTCACGGGTGGTCTGGTGGCCGCGGAGCTCACCGGTGCGCCAGGAGCCTCGAAATCCTTCCTGGGGTCGGTCACGGCCTACGCCACGGCCCTCAAGCACGAACTCCTCGGTGTCGACAAGGCCCTCCTCGCGGAGCGCGGCGCGGTCGACCCGGAGGTCGCGCTGCAGATGGCGGCCGGTGTACGGGTCCGGCTCGGCGCCGACTGGGGAATCTCCACGACCGGCGTCGCGGGCCCTGAGACGCAGGACGGACAGCCCGTCGGAACCGTCTACGTGGCGGTCGCGGGACCGGCCGGAGCGGGCGCCGGAGCCGGGAAAGTGGTCTCGTTGAGGTTGAACGGCGACCGCGCGGAAATCCGTAGAGAGAGCGTACGGAGCGTGTTGGCACTGCTCCATGAGGAACTCTCGGGAAATGCGCGGGCACAGGATACGGAACACTACGGGGGGAATTGATGTTTGCAGCCCTGAGTGAACACGACATCGCTCCCCGCACGGCCGCAGCGCGAGGCGGTACGGTGGGGCGTGAAGGATGCGGCTACGCGGTCCGAGGAGGGAGCCACCGATGATTCTGCTCCGTCGCCTGTTGGGTGACGTGCTGCGTCGGCAGCGCCAGCGCCAAGGCCGTACTCTGCGCGAAGTCTCCTCGTCCGCCCGAGTCTCGCTCGGCTATCTCTCCGAGGTGGAGCGGGGGCAGAAGGAGGCTTCCTCCGAGCTGCTCTCCGCGATCTGCGACGCGCTGGACGTACGGATGTCCGAGCTCATGCGTGAAGTGAGCGACGAGCTGTCGCTGGCCGAACTGGCCGAGTCGGCAGCGGCGAGCGAACCGGTGCCGACGCCGGTACGCCCGATGCTCAATTCGGTGTCGGTGACGTCGGTGGGCGGTGTGCCCACCGGGCGGGTGACCATCAAGGCGCCCGCGGAAGCGGTGGACGTCGTCGCTGCCTGAACCGAAGTGGGGCGAAGCCCCGGTCGGTGCCCCTTCGGGGACGCCGATCGGGGCTTCTCTCGTTTTCGGTCGCCGATCGTGATGATTTGTCTGAGATGCCGGGTTCTGGTGGGTCGTGCCATGGTGGGGGAACGTACGAGTGGTTGGAGATCCCGCATGTCCGTGGTGAAGAGCCCGCTGTCCGAGTCCGACCTCAAGACGGTCGGCCACGCGCTCCAGGGGGCGCTGGTCGATCTCGTCGACCTCGCCCTGGTCGCCAAGCAAGTGCACTGGAACGTCGTCGGGCCGCGGTTCCGCTCCGTCCATCTGCAGCTCGACGAGGTCGTCGACACCGCGCGGCTGCACTCCGACACCGTGGCGGAGCGCGCCTCGGCGCTCGGCGTCAACCCGGACGGACGCTCGGCGACCGTGGCCTCCTCCAGCGCGATCGGGACGGTGCCGGAGGGGTGGATCAAGGACGGGGAGGCGGTCCAGATCCTGGTCGCCGCACTGGGGGCCGTCATCACCCGGATGCGGGAACGGATCGGTGCGACCGGTGAACCCGACCCGATCAGCCAGGACATCCTGATCGGTCTGACGGGCGACCTCGAGAAGCACGCGTGGATGTTCCAGGCGGAGAGCGTGTAGGGCGTGGCGATACGTGCGGTGTGCGCCGCGGAGTGTGGGGTGTGCGCCGCTGTGCGTGGGGCGTACGCCGCTGTGCGTGGGGCGGTTGTGCCTCCCCGCGCGGCTGTGGCTGCGGCGTGCGCCGGGTTTGCCTCCGGTGCGCCCTCCCGCTGGGTGATCCTGCCGGTCTAGCGTCGACCGCAGGAGGCGGCCATGGTACGGCGACGTGTTCCGCCGGTGACGCTCGCGCTGGTCGCGGTCGGGCTGGTGGCCGGGGGGCTCTGGTGGTGGGCGGTGCTGCGCCTGTTCCTCGTGCCGGGGGATGCCGGGATCGTCGAGGGCGCGGTGGCCGCGGGCGGCTGGGGGCTGAGCCTGCTGCCGGTGCACGTGGCCGGCGGTGTGGGCGTCACCAAGGCATCGCGACGCCGCCGTTGGGGCGGAGGATCTGGCCCGTCGTGAACGAGGAGGCGTCGGAGGCGAGGTGGAGGACCGCGTGGGCGATGTCCTGTGCCTCACCGACCCGGCGCAGAGGTGAGTGACGGATCATCGCGGCCTCCGCCTGCTCCTGGGCCGTCGGCTCGTGGCGGTCCGTCATGGGGGTGCGGATCCAGCCCGGGGCGACCGCGTTGACCCGGATGCCGTGCGGGCCGGCCTCCATCGCCAGGGTCTTCGTGAGCTGGACGACGGCCGCCTTGGTGACGCTGTAGCAGAGCAGGCCGGGGCTCGCGGTGTCCATCGCGCCCGAGGCCATGGTGACGATCGAGCCGGTGGTGCCGGAGGCGATCATCGAGCGGGCCGCTTCCTGGCAGGCGTAAAGGACCCCCTTGAAGTTCACGGCGAGGACGCGGTCGAGGTCCTCGTCGCGGGTCTCCAGGACGGTGCTCGTGTGCATGATCCCGGCGACGGCCGCCATGACGTGAAGGGGGCCCGCGGAGCGGACGGCGGTGGCCAGCGCGGCCCGGTCGGTGACGTCCAGGGCGTGGGTGTGCGCGGTGCCTCCCTCGCCCGTGACCAGGGCCGCGGTCTCCTTGAGTCCGCGCTCGTCGCGGTCCGCGCAGTGCACGGTCGCGCCCGCCTGGGCGAGGAGCAGAGCGGTGGCGCGGCCGATGCCGCTCGCGGCACCCGTGACGAACGCGGTGCGGCCGGTGAGGTCGTACGCCGAGAGGGTCATGTCCGGACCGTACGACCGGATCTGACGGATCGTCAATTAGTCGGGCCCTGTTGGCAGGCCGGGCACCAGTACGTGATCCGGTCGCCGAGTTCCGCCTTCCGGATCCGGGCGCCGCAGCGCAGACAGGGCTGCCCCTCGCGGCCGTAGACGTGCAGCGGGGTGCCGGGGCGGCGCGTGGTGGTGGTGCGCCGGTCGGGGCGGTCCTTGTTCGCCTCCAGGAGGCGGTGGGCGGTGGCCACCAGTCGGGCCGGGACGTCGGGGGCGAGCGCGCCGACCGGGAGCCAGGGGGTGACGGCGGCCAGGAACGCCAGCTCCGACTTGTACACGTTGCCGATGCCGGCCAGATTGCGCTGGTCGAGCAGTGCCTCGCCGAGCGGGCGGGCCGGGTCGGCGAGGAGGCGTCGTACGGCCTCCTCCGGGTCCCAGTCCGGGCCGAGCAGGTCCGGGCCCAGGTGGCCCACCGCGCGGGTCTCCTCGGCGGTGCGGATCAGTTCCAGGACCGGGAGCCGGTAGCCGTACGCGGTGGACTCGGTGTTCCCGAGGATCGCCCGGATCTGGTGGTCGAGGCCGCCACGGGGGCGCTCCCCAGTGGCGTACACCCGCCAGGCGCCGTTCATCCGCAGATGGGAGTGGAGCGTGAGCCCGCCCTCGATCCGGGCGAGGAGGTGCTTGCCGCGCGGGGTGACGTCGAGGAGCGTGCGGCCGGTGAGGTCGGCGGTCGCGAACGAGGGCACGCGCAGGTCCGAGCGGGTCAGGACCCGCCCGGCCAGCGCGGTGTGCAGGCGGCGGGCGACCTGCCAGACGGTGTCTCCTTCGGGCACGGTTCCATGATGCCGGGTGAGGTGAGGTGAGGTGAGGTGAGGTGAGGTGCGGCGGGGCGTGGGGCGTGGTTCAGGCGCGGAGGCGGAGGCCTCTCGGGGTGGCGAGGAAGCCCGCGGCCTCCAGGGGGCGGGCGAGGGGGGAGGTCAGGGCCGTGGCGCCGTTGATCCGCTCCACCGTGACCGTGCCCAGGGAGCCCGCACGCGCCGCCGCGGCCAGGGCCTCGGCCGCCGCCGTCAGGGCGGGGTCGTCCGGCTCGGTCGGCCAGGACAGGAGCGTCTTGCCGCCCCGCTCCATGTAGAGCGTGAGCTCGCCGTCGACGAGGACCACCATCGCGCCCGCCTTGCGGCCGGGCTTGTGGCCGGCCTCGGTCGGCGGCTCGGGCCAGGACAAGGCCGCCCCGTACGCGTTCGCCGGGTCGGCCGCCGCGAGGACCAGCGCGCGCGGGCCCGCCGCGGCCTCCGCTCCCCGGTCGCGGGCCGTCGCCGCGGCCCGCAGCCGGTCCACGGCCCCGTCCATCGCGAACTGGGCCGCGCCGAGGCCCTCCACGACATAGCCGCGCCGGGCCTGACCACTGTCCTCGAACGCGGACAGGATGCGGTACGTGGCCGAGAAACCGCCCTCCACCCCCTCGGCCGCCACCGCGCCGCGGGTGACCACGCCGTGCCGGTCCAGGAGGGTGCGGGCGAGGGCGTGGGCGCGGTGGGTCGGCTCCGGCTCGGCGGGCGGCAGCAGCGACCAGCGGCCGGAGACCGTGGGCGGACCCGTGCGGGAGACGGGCCGGGCGGCCGCGGTCAGTGTGCCGTACCGCCCGCGGGGGACCGTGCGCCGCGCGCGGTGGGCGGTGGAGCCGGCCGTGCGGCCCGAGCCGAGCAGGGCGCGCAGCGGGGCCAGGGTGTCGTTGGTGAGCCGGCCGGACCAGGCCAGGTCCCAGAGCGCGTCGGCGAGCTGGGGGTCGGTCGCGTCCGGGTGGGTGGTGGCCCGGACCTGGTCGGCGATCTGGCGGAAGAACAGCCCGTACCCGCCGGAGAGGATCGTGAGCACCGACTCGTGCAGCGCGGACAGCTCCAGCGGGTGCGGCTGCGGGAGGAGCAGCGGCGCCGCGTCGGCGAGGTAGAGGGAGACCCAGCCGTCCTTGCCGGGCAGTGATCCGGCGCCGGCCCAGACCACCTCGCCGGTCGTGGTCAGCTCGTCGAGCAGCGCGGGAGAGTAGTCCCGGACACGGGACGGCAGGATCAGCTTCTCCAGGGCGGACGCGGGCACGGGCGCGCCCTGGAGCTGCTCGATCGCACGGGCGAGGCCGTCGATGCCGCGCAGGCTGCTGCCGCCGAGGTGCTGCCACTGGGGCAGGAAGGTGGCGAGCGCCGCCGGGGGCACCGGCTCCAGCTCGTGGCGCAGGGCCGCGAGGGAACGGCGGCGCAGACGGCGCAGCACGGCCGCGTCGCACCACTCCTGGCCGATGCCGGAGGGGTGGAACTCGCCCTGGACGACCCGGCCGGCGGCCGCGAGCCGCTGGAGGGCGCCGTCCGTGACGGCGGCGCCGAGACCGAAGCGGGCGGCCGCCTGCGAGGAGGTGAAGGGGCCGTGCGTCCGTGCGAAGCGGGCGAGGAGGTCCCCCAGCGGGTCCTTGACCGGTTCGGTGAAGGCCTCGGGGACACCGACCGGCAGGGCCGTGCCCAGGGCGTCACGGAGCCGTCCCGCGTCCTCGATCGCCGCCCAGTGGTCGCCGCCGCCGATCCTGACCCGGATCGCGCGCCGGGCGCGGGCGAGGTCCGGCGCCCAGCCCGCCTCCGCGCCGCGCTCGACGAGCTCGGCCTCGGTGAGTGGGCCGAGGACCCGCAGCAGGTCGGCGACCCCCTCGATGTCCTTGATCCGCCGGTCCTCCGTGAGCCACTGGAGCTCCCGCTCCAGCTCGGTGAGGACCTCCGGGTCGAGGAGCTCGCGCAGCTCGGCCTGGCCGAGCAGCTCGGCGAGGAGCCGGGAGTCGAGGGAGAGCGCGGCCGCCCGCCGCTCGGCGAGCGGGGAGTCCCCCTCGTACAGGAACTGCGCCACGTAGCCGAAGAGGAGCGAGCGGGCGAAGGGCGAGGGCTCGGGGGTGGTGACCTCGACGAGCCGGACCCGGCGGGCCTCGATGTCGCCCATCAGCTCGGTCAGACCCGGGACGTCGAAAACGTCCTGGAGGCACTCGCGGACGGCCTCAAGGACGATCGGGAACGAACCGAACTCGCTCGCCACCTGGAGGAGCTGGGCCGCGCGCTGCCGCTGCTGCCAGAGCGGGGTGCGCTTGCCCGGGTTCCGCTTGGGCAGCAGCAGGGCGCGCGCGGCGCACTCGCGGAAGCGGGAGGCGAACAGCGCGGAGCCGCCCACCTGGTCGGTGACGATCTGCGCGATCTCGCCCTTGTCGAAGAGGGCGTCGGCCGCGCCGATGGGCGCCTTGTCCGCGTCGTACGTCGTGTCGAGGTGCCGGCCGGGGTCGACCGGTTCGTGATCGAGGAGGTCCAGGCCCATCTCCAGGCCCATCAGGTCGGCGTCCGGGAGGCGCAGCACGATGCCGTCGTCCGCGTGCATCACCTGCGCGTCCATGCCGTACCGCTCGGCGAGCCGTGCGCCGAGCGCCAGCGCCCACGGGGCGTGCACCTGCGCGCCGAACGGGGAGTGGATGACGACCCGCCAGTCCCCGAGCTCGTCCCGGAACCGTTCGACCAGGATCGTCCGGTCGTCCGGCACATGGCCGCAGGCCTCGCGCTGCTCGGAGAGGTACGCGAGGAGGTTGTCCGCGGCCCAGGCGTCCAGGCCCGCGGCGATCAGCCGCAGCCGCGCGTCCTCCGCCCCCAGAGCGCCGAGCTCCCGGAGGAACGCGCCCACCGCGCGGCCCAGTTCGAGCGGGCGGCCCAGCTGGTCGCCCTTCCAGAACGGCAGCCGGCCCGGCACGCCGGGCGCGGGCGTGACGAGCACCCGGTCCCGGGTGATGTCCACGATCCGCCAGGACGTGGTGCCCAGCGTGAAGACGTCGCCGACCCGCGACTCGTACACCATCTCCTCGTCGAGCTCGCCGACCCGGCCCCCGCCCTTCTTCGGGTCCGCGCCCGCGAGGAACACACCGAACAGGCCCCGGTCGGGGATCGTGCCGCCCGAGGTGACGGCGAGCCGCTGCGCGCCAGGCCGCCCCGTGACCGTCCCGGCGACCCGGTCCCAGACCACGCGCGGGCGGAGCTCGGCGAAGGCGTCCGAGGGATAGCGGCCGGCGAGCATGTCGAGCACGCCCGTGAACGCCGAATCCGGCAGCGACGAGAAGGGCGCCGCCCGGCGCACCAGGGCGAGGAGGTCGTCCACCTGCCAGGTGTCGAGCGCGACGATGGCGACCAGCTGCTGGGCCAGCACGTCCAGCGGGTTCGCGGGGATCCGCATCGACTCGATCTCGCCCGAACGCATCCGCTCGGTGACCACCGCCGCCTGCACCAGGTCGCCCCGGTACTTCGGGAAGACCACGCCCGTGGAGACCGCGCCGACCTGGTGCCCCGCGCGGCCCACGCGCTGGAGCCCGGAGGCGACCGAGGGAGGCGACTCGACCTGCACGACCAGATCGACCGCGCCCATGTCGATGCCCAGCTCCAGGCTGGACGTGGCCACCACGGCGGGCAGCCGGCCCGCCTTCAGGTCCTCCTCCACCAGGGCGCGCTGCTCCTTCGACACCGAGCCGTGGTGGGCACGGGCGAGCAGCGGCGGGGCACCCTGCGCCGCCCCGGACTGGGCCATGATCTCGGCCGGGGAAACCGTCTCGGGAAGGGGCTCACCGGTCGCCCGCTCGTACGCGATCTCGTTGAGCCGGTTGCACAGGCGCTCGGCGAGACGCCGGGAGTTCGCGAAGACGATCGTCGAGCGGTGGGACTGGACGAGGTCGGCGATCCGCTCCTCGACGTGCGGCCAGATCGACGGCTTGTCGCCGCCGTCCTTGCCCTCGGAGGCCGGGGAGCCCCCGAGCTCGCCCATGTCCTCGACGGGCACGACGACCGAGAGGTCGAACTCCTTCCCCGACGGAGGCTGCACGATCTCCACCGCGCGGCCGGGGGACAGATAGCGGGCGACCTCGTCCACCGGGCGGACCGTGGCCGACAGGCCGATCCGTCGCGCGGGGCGGGGCAGCAGCTCGTCGAGCCGCTCCAGGGAAAGCGCCAGGTGCGCGCCGCGCTTGGTGCTCGCGACCGCGTGGACCTCGTCCAGGATGACCGTCTCCACGCCCGACAGGGCCTCCCGGGCGGCGGAGGTCAACATCAGGAACAGCGACTCGGGCGTGGTGATCAGGATGTCCGGCGGCCGGGTCGCGAGGCCCCGGCGCTCGGCCGCGGGGGTGTCGCCGGAGCGGATGCCGACCCGGATGTCCGGCTCGGGCAGCCCGAGCCGGACCGATTCCTGCCGGATGCCGGTCAGCGGGGAGCGCAGATTCCGCTCGACGTCCACGGCGAGGGCCTTCAGCGGCGACACGTACAGCACACGGCAGCGCTTCTTCGGCTCGGCCGGCGGAGGAACGGACGCCAGGCGGTCCAGGGAGGCGAGGAAGGAGGCCAGCGTCTTGCCCGAGCCCGTCGGCGCGACGACGAGGACGTCGGAGCCCTCGCCGATGGCCTTCCAGGCGCCTTCCTGCGCCGCCGTGGGCGCGGTGAAGGCCCCGGTGAACCAAGCACGGGTCGCGGGGGAGAACGATTCGAGCACGGACCTGACCATGCCCCCCATCGTGCACCCACCCACTGACAACCGCCCGGACCTGGGGAAACCCGAGGGTGGCAGGCGCCGGCGAGGGCGGCCCCGTGAGCGCCGGGGCGAGCGCCCGGGCGGACCCCTGGCGCAGAATGGAGCCATGGCGAGCGGGGAGCGGGCACGGTACTGGCAGTACTCCGAGCTGCCCGGGGTCGACCTGCTGCACGCCCACTACATCCACAAGGCCTTCGCCCGGCACACCCACGAGACCTTCGTCTTCGCCGCGATCACCGAGGGCGTCGAGGCCTTCCACTACCGCGACGAACTGGTCCACGCCGGGCCCGGGCAGATCGCCCTGGTCAACCCCGACACCTCGCACACCGGGCACGCGGGCGTGCCCGAGGGCTGGACCTACCGCACGATCTACCCGGACGCGGGGCTCGTCCGGTCCATCGCCGCCGACACCCTCGCGCTGCGCGGTTCGGTGGGCTTCACCTCGCCCGTCATCGACGACCCGCACGCCGCGCAGCTCGTCGTCGGCGTCCACCGGGCCGCGGAGGAGGGCAACGCGCTCGCCGCGGACAGTCTGCTCCGACTCGTCACGGCACGGATGCTGCGCAGCCACGGCGGGCTGATCACCCCGCTCCCGCCCCGCTCCGCCGGCGCGCGGAACGCCGCACGCGCGCGTGCCGTCCTGGAGGAGCGGATGGCCGACCCGCCGACCCTGGAGCAGCTCGCCACGGACCTCGGTACGAGCCCCTTCGCCCTCCTGCGGGCCTTCCGTGACGCGTACGGGATGCCGCCGCACACCTGGCTCACCGACGCGCGCGTGCGGCGGGCGAGACGATTGCTCGACGCGGGGACGCCTCCCGCGGACGCGGCCGTCGCCGTCGGCTTCACCGACCAGCCGCACCTCAACCGGCACTTCACGCGCAGTGTCGGGGTGCCGCCGGGCGCCTATCAGCGTGCGCGGGGCGTCCGGGGCGGTTCCGGGGCGTGAGCGGTTCCGGTGCCTCCGGCGGTGAGAGCCGTTCCGGTGCCGGCAGTGGTGCAAGAACGTACAAGACCGGGCGGTCGCCGCGTACGTAACGTCCCTGACGTGGCAGAACAGACAGCACCTCCCGTCATACGGGTCGACGGCGCACGGGCGAAGCCCGACGCGGCCGTCGTCCGCGACGCCCTCGGCGTCGGCGTCGCCGTCGGACTCTCCGGCTTCGCCTTCGGCGTGACCTCGGCCGGCGCCGGCCTCGGCCTCCTGCAGACCTGCGTGCTCAGCCTGCTCGTCTTCACGGGCGCCTCGCAGTTCGCCCTCGTCGGCGCGCTCGCCGCGGGCGGCAACCCCTTCACGGCCGCCGCCGGGGCCTTCTTCCTGGGCACCCGCAACGCCTTCTACGGGCTCCGCCTCTCCCAGCTCCTCGCGCTGCCGAAGGCCGTCAGGCCGTTCGCCGCGCACTGGGTGATCGACGAGACGACGGCGGTCGCGCTCGCCCAGCCGTCCCGGCGGGCCGCGCGCCTCGGCTTCACCCTCACCGGCCTCACGCTGTACGTCCTGTGGAACCTGACCACGTTCCTCGGGGCACTCGGCGCCGAGGCGATCGGCGACACCGCAGCCTGGGGCCTGGACGCCGCAGGACCCGCCGTCTTCCTGGCCCTGCTCGCCCCGATGCTGAAGTCGGCCACCGAGCGTGCCGCCGCGGGTGTCGCCGTCCTGCTCGGGCTCGGCCTGCTTCCCGTCCTGCCGGCCGGGGTCCCGGTGCTCGCGTCGGCGCTCGCCGCGCCCCTGGTGCTGTGGTTCCAAGGCAGCCGCCGGACGCCTCCGGCCGGGCCGGAGGGGGACCCCCGATGAACGCCATGAACGCCATGAACGTGTGGATCGCGATCGGCCTGACCGCCGTCGGGTGCTACCTGGTCAAGCTCCTCGGCCTGCTCGTCCCCGCGGGAGCGCTGGAACGACCGCTCGTCCGACGACTCTCGGCCCTGCTCCCCGTCGCCCTGCTGGCCGCACTCACCGCGCAGCAGACGTTCGCCACGGGCACCTCCCTCGTCCTGGACGCCCGGGCCGTGGGACTCGCGGCCGCCGCCCTCGTGCTCGTCCTGCGCGCCCCCTTCCTGGTCGTCGTGGGCGCGGCCGTCGTCGTCACGGCGGGGGCACGGGCCCTGGGCTGGTGAGCCCCGGACCCGTACGGACCCCGCTCAGTGCGCCACCGGGACCCCCGGCGACGGGGTCTCCGGGACCCCCAGCCGGTCCGCGTCCCGCTCCGGGCGGAGGAACAGGGCCGGAGGACCTGTCGAGGCGGCTCTCCGGGCCGCGGGAACCACGCTGAGGGTCGCCGTCGTGCCCGCCGGGAGCCCGGGGGAGGTGCCCGAGGCCCCCCGGACCGCGGGGGAGGTCCTGCGGGTCGCCGCCGGTTGCGGACTGCCGCCAGGACTGCACCGGCTCGACGACGTGCTCCTGGAGTACCACCTGTCCCGGCCAGGGAGAGCGGCCGGCGGATCGCGGCCCTCCTCGACCCCGTCGCCGACCGGCCGGAACTCCTGGCCACCCTCCGCGCCCACCTCGCCCACGCGCAGGACCGGCGCGCCACGGCCACCGCGCTCGGACTGCACCCCAACACCGTCGACAACCGGCTCGCCCGGTTCGCCGAACGGACGGGTATCGACCTGCCGACGCCGAGGGGCACGGCGACGGCCCTCGCGGCCCTGCTGCTGCGCGAGGCTCCGGAGGGTAGGACGGGTGCCCTGGGCCTCGTCAGCCGACGGGGCTCGCGGTTCCCACGCGCGGTGCAGGCGCCTGGGCCTCGTCAGTCGACGGGGCGGCCGTGCGCGCGGAGGGTGCGCAGCGCCTCGATCGTGACGATCGGACGCCATTCCAGGGCCGATCCGGGGGCCCAGGCCCGCCAGTGGATCGGCCAGCCGCCGTCCTCCTCCTGGTCGGCCGCGAGCCGGTCGAGCGAACGGGCCATCTCCTCCTCCGTGAACCA
Source organism: Streptomyces sp. NPDC055103 (assembly GCF_053607625.1). Classification (NCBI taxonomy): domain Bacteria; kingdom Bacillati; phylum Actinomycetota; class Actinomycetes; order Kitasatosporales; family Streptomycetaceae; genus Streptomyces; species Streptomyces sp. NPDC055103. The sequence goes on along the minus strand of NZ_JBSGTX010000085.1, from coordinate 5,019 downwards.
GCCGGCCGCCAGCGAGTGCGGCACGCGCGCGTAGTCGTGCGGGAAGTGGTGCTCGCCCGGCGCGTACCCGTCGGGGACCGCGTACTCGTCCTGCCGGTCCGGGTCCAGGACGGCGAGCCGCTGATCGCGCACCAGCCGCCCCAGCCGGTCGGCGGCCGCCTCCGCGCGAGGACGGTCCGGGGCCCCGTCGAGGAAGGCGACGGCGGCCTCGATCTCGTACGGATGGGACTTCTCGAGCGACTCCACGGCGGACCAGCAGTACTCGGTGGCCCGGAACAGCCACGCGTGCCACACCTGGTTGCGGTGGAGGAGCCCGACCACCGGGCCGGTCGAGAGCAGCGCGCTCGGCGGCGAGTCGACGACCGGGACGAACGGCGCCGAGGGGTAGCCCCGCTGGGACGGGTGGATGGCCGGGAGTGCTCCCTCGTGCGTCGAGATGTCGGTGAGGTAGCGGCAGATCCGCTCGACGCGCATGCCGCCGCAGCGGCCGATGGAGTCCAGGACCCGGAGCGCATGCGCGGTGTGGAGGGGCTGGCTGACCGGTCCGCGCAGATCGGGTTCGAGCGCGTGGCCGTAGCCGCCGTCCGCGTTCAGGTACGCCGTGAGGGCCGTCTCGACCTGGTCCGCGCCACCGCGCAGGAAGTGGTAGGCGAAGCGGCGCTGCTCGAGGACACGGGCCGTCAGCCAGACGAAGCGCTCGGCACGGGCCAGGGGCGTCGAGGGCGTCGAGGATGACGGGGGCGGTTCCGGAGTCGGCGGCGGAAGGGGAGTCGAGGCGAGGGGTTTTTCGGCCATGCTCCGACCGTAGGGCGGAAAGTCGCGGTGACAAGGCCTGCGGAGCGGGCTGCACTCTTGGGAGCGGGATACTGGCGTCATGCGGTTGACGATTTTCTGGGAGCGGATGGCGGACCACTTCGGTGCGTCCTACGCGGATTCCTTCGCGCGTGACCATGTGATGACGGAGCTCGGCGGGCGGACGGTGCAAGGCGCCCTGGATGCCGGCTGGGAGGCCAAGGACGTGTGGCGGGCCGTGTGCGCGGCCGTCGAGGTGCCGGCCGACAAGAGGTGAGCTGCCGGTGGCCGATGGGGCGACCGGCAGGGATCTACAGGGTCCCGGGTGGAATGTCCGTGCGGTGCGCGAGACTGGCGGGGTGGCCCCGACTGACGACACCGACATGCCGGCCCCGAAGCCGACCGAACCGACCGAACCGACCGAGTCGACCGTGACGTCCGCCGCCCCGGTGGACCCGGTCGCGACGTCCACCCCGGTGGACCCAGAGGCTCCGCAGCAGGCCGCGCGGATGCCCCGCTGGCTGCCTCGCGCGCTCGTCCTCGCCCTCGCGCTCTACGCCTGTTTCCTGCTGGGCAACTGGGCCTTCCACCAGCTCGTCGGACTTCTCGTCAACATCCTGCTCGCGTTCTTCCTCGCCCTCGCCATCGAGCCGGCGGTCGGACGCATGGCGGCGCGCGGGATGCGCCGGGGTCTCGCCACCTTCCTCGTCTTCTTCGGCGTCCTGGTCTTCGGCGTCGGCTTCGTCGTCCTCCTCGGCTCGATGCTGGCCGGGCAGATCGTGGACATGGTCGAGAACTTCCCCAAGTACCTCGACTCGCTGATCAACTGGATCAACCAGAGCTTCCACACGGAACTGTCCAGAGTCGAGGTCCAGGACAGCGTCCTGAGCTCGGACTGGCTGCAGAAGTACGTGCAGAACAGCGCGTCCGGCGTCCTCGACGTCTCGGCCACCGTCCTCGGCGGCCTCTTCCGGCTCCTGACGATCTTCCTGTTCTCGTTCTACTTCGCGGCCGACGGGCCCCGGCTACGGCGCGCGCTCTGCTCCGTCCTGCCGCCCGCAAGGCAGACCGAGGTGCTGCGGGCCTGGGAGATCGCGGTCGACAAGACCGGCGGATATCTCTACTCGCGCGGGCTGATGGCGCTCATCTCCGGCGTCGCCCACTTCGTCCTCTTCGAGATCCTGGACGTGCCGTACGCGCCGGCGCTCGCGGTCTGGGTCGGCCTGGTGTCGCAGTTCATCCCGACCATCGGCACCTATCTGGCCGGCGCCCTGCCGATGCTCATCGCCTTCACCGTCAACCCCTGGTACGCGCTGTGGGTGCTCATCTTCGTCGTGATCTACCAGCAGTTCGAGAACTACGTGCTCCAGCCGAAGCTCACCTCGAAGACGGTGGACATCCACCCGGCGGTGGCGTTCGGTTCGGTGATCGCGGGGACGGCGCTGCTCGGCGCCGTCGGCGCGCTGATCGCGATTCCGGCCGTGGCCACCCTGCAGGCCTTCCTCGGTGCGTATGTGAAGCGGTACGACGTCACGGACGATCCGCGCGTCCACGGCCACCGACGGTACGGCGAGGCGGTGGTGGCCCGGCTGCAGAAGGCCCTGCAGCACAAGAAGGAGACCTCCTCGGAGGGGTCCTGACCGGCGGGCGGAGTCCTGATCGTTCGGAGGAGTCCTGACCGTCCGGAGAAGTCCTCACCATCGGATGAGCTCTGAGAAGGGGCGCGTCGGTCCGGCTCAGAGGTACGACGGGCGCGTGACCCTGTGCCGGAAGGCGTGCCACGTCCAGGCCTGGACCGCGACGAGCAGCGGGGTGACCGCGAGGAGGGCGGGGACGAGCAGGGTCAGTGTGGCGGGGGAGGCCGCCTTCCCGGCCAGCGGGAGGGCCGTACCCGCCCAGAGCGGCAGTCCGCCGAGGAGGACGCCGGTGAGGGCGAAGGACTGCCACGGGCGCCCCGCGCGTCCGACGAGCCTGCGGGCTCGCTCGTAGGGGAGGCCCGTGAGCCGCAGCGTGGCGAACCCCAGCCCGTGGGCGGCGAACAGCGAGGCCACGGCCAGGGCCGTGAGCACGGCCGTCGCGCCGGTCGCCGGTGCGTACGGCCGTCCGGTGAGCAGGGCCGCGAGCAGCCAGCCCCAGGCGAGGGCGACCGTCCAGCTGCCGCACGTCACGGCGGTGTCGCAGCCGGCGCGCCAGCGCGGCCCCGGGCCCCGGCCGCGCGACCAGAGCCCCACGTCCCGGACGATCCAGCCGGTCAGCAGGGCGACGAGCACCGCGGCCTGGCCGCTCAGGAGCTCACCTTCGAGGGCGGGGAAGCAGCCGACGAGTACGCCCGCCGTGGCGACCAGCCAGACCTCGTTGCCGAGGAAGAAGGGCGCGAAGGACGTGAGGACGAGGCGCCGCTCGTGGTCCCCGCGGCCGAGCCAGGGGGTGAGCATGCCGGTGCCGATGTCCGCTCCGGCGAGCACGAACCAGCCCGCGGCGAAGAAGGCGAGCAGGACGATGGCGAGGGTCTCCACGGGGGCTCCTCGGGTCGGTGGCGGGTGGCTAAGGGGGGTCAGGGGACAGGGAGAGCGGGGGCGGTGGGAGTCCGCGGGGCTCAGTAGCGGGGTGCCGGCAGCGCGTCCGCGGGGTCGGGCGGGGGCGGGCCGTCCCCCTTGCCGGCGCCGGACGCTTCCGAGCTGTCCGGGGCCGGGCCGTCGGGTGCTGGGCCGTCCGGGGCCGCGCCGTCCGGTGCCGGACCGTTCCGGGCCGGGCCGTCGTGGTTCGGCCGCTCGTCGTGGCCGAGCCCGGTCTCCACGGGGCCGCGGCGGGCGTGCCGGGCGAGGAGCCAGGCGTTGAGGAGGGCGAGCAGGACGAAGACCGTGGTGAAGACGGTGAGGGAGAGCCGCATGGTGCCAGGGGAGAGGTCCGAGACGGCGTCCTCCGTCTTCAGCAGCCCGTAGACCACCCAGGGCTGTCGGCCCGACTCACGGAAGACCCAGCCGCTGATCATCGCGAGGTACGGCAGCGGCACGGCGACCATCAGGACGAGATGCCAGAGCCGGAACCGGAACACGACCTTCTTGAAGCAGGCCAGGATCACTCCGGCGAAGCACAGGTACATCATCAGGGCGAAGCTGATCAGCATCACCAGCCCGCCGCCCCGGGTCCACGCCTCCGAGGGCACGTAGTCGCCGGGCCCGAACTCGGCGGACAGCTCCGCCTGGAGCCGAGCGATCTCGGCGGCCTTTCCGCTGAAGACGGCCGACTTCATCGGCTGGAAGGTGGTGAGGGTGGCGAACTGGATCCCGCCGAAGACCGCGGCGGCCATCAGCGCCGGCGCGGAGACGAACACCCCGATCCGCAGGCTGCGCCCGAAGAACTCCCACTCGGGGGTGCGCCGGAAGAGGTGGTACGCGCTCACCCCGGCCATGAAGAACCCGGCGGTGAGCAGCGCCCCCGCGAGGACGTGCCCGAAGGCGAGGAGCGCCGAGGGGTTCGTCAGGACGGCGACCGGGTCGTCCAGGACGAGCTCGCCGTTCTCGGAGGAGTACCCCACGGGATGGTTCAGGAAGCCGTTGGAGACGAGGATCCAGTACGCCGAGAGGTAGGCGGTGAGGGCGACGATCCAGATGGCGGCCAGATGGGCCCAGCGGTTGAGCCGGTGCCAGCCGAAGATCCAGAGGCCGAGGAAGGTCGACTCGACGAAGAAGGCCACGATGGTCTCCACCGCGAGCGAGGCGCCGAGGATGTTGCCCGCCTCGTGGGTGAGCCCGCTCCAGGCCATGCCGAACTGGAACTCCATCACCAGGCCGGTGACGATGCCGACCGCGTAGTTGATCACGTACAGCTGGCCCCAGAAGCGGACCATCCGGGCGTCCTGCGGCTTGCCGCTGATCGTCGCCCGGGTCTGGAGCGCGGCGACGACGGTGACGAGCCCCAGCGTCAGGGCGACGAAGAGGAAGTGGCCGCCTGCGGTGAGGGCGAACTGCAGCCGCGCGAGATCGAGTACGTCCTGATTCACCCCGTCAGTGTCGGAGCCCGGTCAGGGTCCTGGCGTCGGCCAGGGGAGGACACCTGGCGTACCCCATGGGTTGTGCCGGGCCACGCGCGCGTACCCCGTGAGTTGCGACCCCGGGCCCTGACCCCTAGGGGCAACGCCGTTCAGTTAAGGGTGGGGGTTGTTCGTCAAGGCCGGTGAACGAGGCAGCGGAGCTGCTGTAGAAGAGGGTTGTCCTCCAAGACATC
>NZ_JBSGTX010000084.1:0-32517 GCF_053607625.1 Streptomyces sp. NPDC055103 | reverse complement strand
GCCTCTGGCTCACCACACCGCGCCCCCTCCGGCCTCGGTCCCCCGGGGCCCCGTGGCTCCCCCCACCCCCCCGCTCCCGCTCGCCGGGGGCCCCCGGCCCCCCCCTCCCCGGCGGGGGGGGGGGCCCCCGCGCGGCCCCCCGCGCGCCGCGGCCCCCGGCGGGGGCGGCCGCCCCCTGCCTGGGGGCCGCGGGGCCGCCCCCGCCGCCCCCCCCCACGCCTCGGGCGGCTACCGCCGCTACGCCTGGACGGGCGCCGACGCCGACTGCCGGCTCTGGTTCCGGATGCAGGCCGAGGCCCGCCGCCTGGACGTCGAGACGGACCGGAACGGCAACCAGTGGGCCTGGCTCGGCGACCCCACCGCCGGTGACGCGGTCGTCACCGGCTCCCACCTGGACTCCGTCCCGGACGGCGGCGCCTTCGACGGCCCCCTCGGCGTCGTCTCCGCCTTCGCCGCGCTCGACGAGCTCCGCTCCCGCGGGGCCGTCTTCCGGCGCCCCCTCGCCATCGTCAACTTCGGCGACGAAGAGGGCGCCCGCTTCGGCCTCGCCTGCGTCGGCTCCCGCCTCACCGCCGGCCGGCTGACGAAGGAGCAGGCGTACGAGCTCCGCGACGGCGACGGGGTCAGCCTCCCGCAGGCCATGGAGGCGGCCGGGTACGACCCGGACGCCATCGGCCCCGACCCGGAGCGGCTGGCCCGCATCGGCGCCTTCGTCGAGCTGCACGTCGAGCAGGGCCGGGCCCTGGACCTGTCCGGGGACGCCGTCGGCCTCGCCTCCGCGATCTGGCCGCACGGCCGCTGGCGGTACGACTTCGCCGGCGAGGCCAACCACGCCGGCACCACCCGGCTCGTCGACCGCCGCGACCCGATGCTCACCTACGCGGAGACGGTCCTCGCCGCCCGCCGCGAGGCCGAACTCGCGGGCGCCGTCGCCACCTTCGGCAAGATCGCGGTCGAGCCGAACGGCGTCAACGCCATCCCGTCCCTCGTCCGAGGCTGGCTCGACGCCCGCGCCGCCGACCAGGGCGCCCTGGACAAGGTCGTCACGGGCATCGAGGCCGAGGCCCGCGCCTACGCCGACCGCCACGGCATCGACCTCACGGTCGTCCGCGAGTCCTTCACCCCGGTCGTGGACTTCTCGCACGCCCTGCGCGACGAGCTGTCCCGACTGCTGGACTCCTCGGGCAAGGTCCCCGTCCTCGGCACGGGCGCGGGACACGACGCCGGAATCCTCTCCGAGTCGATCCCGACCGCCATGCTGTTCGTACGGAACCCCACCGGCGTCTCGCACTCCCCTGCCGAATTCGCGGCCGAGGACGACTGCGCGGCCGGTGTCCTCGCACTCGCCGACGTACTGGAGGGCCTGGCGTGTCGCTGACGACGTACTGGCTGGAGCACGCCTGGCTCGACACGCGCGTCGAGCCGGGCGTGGCCCTGGAGGTGTCGGACGGCCGCGTCACCGCCGTCCGCACCGGCGTCGACGCCCCGCCCCCCGGCGCGGTCGTCCTGCGCGGCCTGACGATCCCCGGCCTGTCCAACGCCCACTCCCACGCCTTCCACCGCGCCCTGCGCGGCACTGTCCAGGTCGGCTCCGGCACCTTCTGGACCTGGCGCGAGGTGATGTACACCGTCGCCCAGCGCCTCACCCCCGACACCTACTTCGCCCTCGCCCGAGCCGTCTACGCGGAGATGGCGCTCGCCGGCATCACCTCCGTCGGAGAGTTCCACTACCTCCACCACGCGCCCGGCGGAAGCCCGTACGCCGACCCCAACGCCATGGGCGAGGCCCTGATCGCGGCCGCCGCCGAGGCGGGCATCCGCATCACCCTCCTCGACACCGCCTACCTCTCCTCCGGCTTCGGCGCCGCGCCCGAGCAGCACCAGCTCCGCTTCACCGACGGCACCGCCGAGCGGTGGGCCGAGCGCGTGTCCGCCCTCAAGGAGCGGGACGGCGTACGGATCGGCGCGGCCATCCACTCCGTACGGGCGGTCCCGGCGGACCAGCTCGCCACGGTCGCCCGGTGGGCGCAGGACAGGGAGGCCCCCCTCCACGTCCACCTCTCGGAGCAGACCGCCGAGAACGACGCCTGCATCGCGGCGCACGGCCTCACCCCGACGCAGCTCCTCGCCGAGCACGGCGTCCTCGGCCCCCGCACGACGGGCGTCCACAACACCCACCTGACGGCCGGCGACATCGGTCTCCTCGGCTCGTCGACCACCGGCACCTGCATGTGCCCGACGACCGAACGCGACCTGGCGGACGGCATCGGCCCGGCGGTCGCCCTCCAGCGCGCCGGCTCTCCGCTCTCCCTGGGCAGCGACAGCCACGCGGTCATCGACCTCCTGGAGGAGGCGCGGGCCATGGAGCTGAACGAGCGCCTGCGCACCCGCACCCGCGGCCACTGGACGGCCGCCGCCCTGCTCAGGGCCGCCACCGCCGACGGTCACGCGGCCCTCGGCTGGGCGGACGCGGGCACCCTGGAGACGGGCGCGCTCGCCGACTTCACGACGATCGCCCTGGACAGCGTCAGGACAGCGGGACCGGTACCGCGTCTGGCAGCCGAGACGGCGGTATTCGCCGCGTCGGCAGCGGACGTCCGGCACACGGTCGTGGCCGGCCGTCACGTCGTACGGGACGGGGTCCACCACTCCGTACCGGACGTGGGCGCCGCCCTCGCGGACTCGATCGCCGCCCTGCGCGGCTGAAACGGCTGAAGGAGACACCCCGCACCATGAACACCGGCCCCGCGGCGACGAACAACCCGGCGGCGACCTCCGGCCCCACGAGCGCGAACAGCGCCGTGGCGACGGCCGCCACCGCCATCGTCAACATCGCCAGTCTCGTCACGAACGACCCCTCCCTCGGTGATGGCAGCCCCCTTGGCCTGATCCAGAACGCGGCCGTCGTCATCGAGGGCGACCGTGTCGTCTGGGTCGGTGAATCCAGCAAAACACCCGCCACTGACAACCGGGTCGACGCGGCCGGCCGGGCCGTGATCCCCGGCTTCGTCGACTCCCACTCGCACCTCGTCTTCGCGGGCGACCGCACCGCCGAGTTCAACGCCCGCATGTCGGGCCAGGCCTACAAGGCGGGCGGCATCCGCACCACGGTCGCGGCGACGAGGGCGGCCTCCGACGAGGCGCTGTCCGCGAACGTCGCCCGTTTCCTGGCGGAGGCCCTCCGCCAGGGCACGACCACCTTCGAGACGAAGTCCGGCTACGGCCTGACGGTCGAGGACGAGGCCCGCGCCCTGCGGATCGCGGCCGAGCACACCGACGAGGTGACGTACCTCGGCGCGCACATCGTCTCCCCGGACTACGCCGACGACCCGGCGGCGTACGTGGAGCTGGTGACGGGCGAGATGCTCGACGCCTGCGCCCCGTACGCCCGTTGGATCGACGTCTTCTGCGAGAAGGGCGCCTTCGACGGCGACCAGGCCCGCGCGATCCTCACCGCCGGCAAGGCGAAGGGCCTGCACCCCCGGGTGCACGCCAACCAGCTGACGTACGGCCCCGGCGTGCAGCTGGCGGTGGAGCTGGACGCGGCGAGCGCCGACCACTGCACGCACCTCACCGACGCCGACGTCGACGCCCTGGCCTCCGGCAATACGGTCGCCACCCTCCTCCCCGGCGCCGAGTTCTCCACCCGCGCCGAGTGGCCGAACGCCCGCCGCCTCCTGGACGCTGGCGTCACCGTGGCCCTCTCCACGGACTGCAACCCCGGCTCGTCCTTCACGTCCTCCGTCCCCTTCTGCATCGCCCTCGCGGTACGGGACATGGGCATGACCCCCGACGAGGCGCTCTGGTCCGCCACGGCGGGCGGCGCCGCGGCCCTCCGCCGCACGGACGTCGGCCGCCTGTCCCCCGGCGCCCGCGCGGACCTGACCTTCCTGGACGCCCCGTCCCCCGTCCACCTGGCGTACCGCCCGGGCGTCCCGCTGGTGACGGAGGTCTGGCGCAAGGGCGTGCGGGTGGCCTGAGCAGCGACACCGTCCAGCGGAAGCCGCACCCGGCCGCCCCCGCGTCCTGACCGTCAGGCGGTCGCCAGGGACCTCACCAGGGAGTCCGCCGCACCCAGGGCCGCCACCTCGTCGGTAGTGAGGTTCGGGTCCGCCGCACGGCGCTTGCGGGCCGTCGGGAGGTGGGGGAGGAGCGGGGTGCGGACGGCCCCGATGAGGGCGGCGAGGCCCGCGCGGGCGCCGGGGGCGTACGGGGCGGGGGAGGCCGCCACCTCCGCGAGGATCAGCGCCGACATCGCGTAGTCCAGGCCCGGCGGGCCCTCCTCCGCGGTCTGCCAGTCGATGACGACGGGGCCCGCGGATGCCGTGAGCACCACGTTCCCCGGATGCAGGTCCAGGTGCAGGAGGCGGGAGTCCGGCAGGGCGTACAGGCGGGTGAGGAGCTCTGCGATCAGCTCGCCCGCCGGTTCCGGCTCGCACGTGCCGTCCAGGAGCGCGTCCAGGAGCGACGGCCCCGTGAGGCGCTCCATCACCAGGTCGGGCCCCTCGGCGCGCAGCACCGCCGGAACCGGATAGCCGTGGCCGGCCAGCCGCCCCATCACCGCGGCCTCCCGGGTAGCGTCCGCGCCGTCCCGGTACCTCCGCAGCACCCACTCCCCGCCCGCACCCGCGTCCCCGCCCGCGTCCCCGCCCGCGCCCGCGTCCCCGCTCCCGTCCCCGTCCAGCGCGTAGACGTCCGCGGTCCTGCCCCACCCGATGATCTTCAACTTCCCTGCCCCGTCCGTCTCTTGATGATCAATGCCCCCACGCGACCGCCGCTTCGCAGCGCGGCCACGGAATGGCCGAGTATGCCTGCCGAGGAAGGGTTCGGACCGGTACCGTCCTGTCCTGGCAGTACTCAGGGGGTAGACCGGGGGGTCGGCAAGGTGAGTGCTTTGCGTGTGCGGGTCGTACGGCCGGGGGAGCTGGGCGAGCGCGAGATCGAGGCGTGGCGGGAGCTGCGCGCCAAGTCCGGCGCTCCCGCGAACCCCTTCATGGAACCGGAGTTCACGCGGACCGTCGCCCAGGTGCGCCCCCGTTCGCGTGTCGCCGTCTGGTGGGAGGGGGACGAGCCCGTCGGCTTCTTCCCGTACGAGAAGGGGCTGTTGGGGCAGGGCCGGGCCATCGGCTTCGGCGTCTCCGACAGCCAGGGCGCCGTCCTGCGGCCCGGACTGCGGCCCGGCGCCCGCGCGGTGCTGCGCGCCTGCGGCGTCGTGGCCTGGGAGTTCGACAACATGGAGGCCGGCCAGCCCGTCTTCGAGGGCGCCGCCACCGAGTCCTTCGCCTCGCCCGTGATCGACGTCGGCGAGGGCTACGCGGCCTACGAGGCGCTGCTGCGCATCCAGTCGCCCAAGTTCCTGAAGACCACCCTCGCCAAGGAGCGCAAGCTCGGCCGCCAGGCGGACGGTGAGGTGCGCTTCGTCTTCGACGAGCGCGATCCGGCCGCCCTGCGCACCCTCATGGAGTGGAAGTCCGCCCAGTACAAGCGGACCGGACGCGGCGACCGCTTCGCCAAGGAGTGGATCACCACCCTGGTCCGGCGCCTCCACGAGCAGCGCACGCCCGGCTGCTCCGGTGTCCTGTCCGTGCTGTACGTCGGGGAGCGGCCCATCGCCGCCCACTTCGGTCTGCGGTCCGGGACCGTGCTGTCCTGCTGGTTCCCGGCGTACGACCCCGAGTTCGCGAAGTACTCGCCCGGGCTCGTCCTCCATCTGCGGATGGCCGAGGCGGCGGCCGGCGACGGGATCCGGATGCTGGACCTGGGGCGCGGCGACGCCGAGTACAAGGACGCGCTGAAGACGGGGGAGTTGACGGTGCACGAGGGTGCCGTCTTCGTCCCCGGCGTGCGGGCCGCCCTGCACTGGCTCGGGCGCGAGCCCGCCCGGCGCGCCCACCGCTTCGTCCGTGACCGGCCGGCCCTCGCGGCCAGGGCCCGCGCCACCCTCAACGGGCTCGCGCGGCTGCGGGGCAACGGATAGCCGCCGAGGCGACGGTACGCGCCGAGGCCGCACGCGACACCCCGCACCCCGCGCCCTCGCGCTCGTCGCAGCCCTCCCGTCGTACACGTCGCACACGTCCCACACGCCGCACCCGACGCACCCGACGCACCCGCACCCTCAGCCCCACACCCTCGTCCCCGCGCGCGCCGGTTCCGCCCCGCCGCCTTCCCAGCCACCGAGCCCGCGCCCGCCGCCGTACTCCCCTGGGGGATCCCCGTTGAGCAGCCGACCGAGCAGCCGCCCCGACCGCCCCGCACCTCCTCCGCGCGCGATCTCCGTCGCCCAGCTCGACCTCGACGCGCCCGACGGGCCCGTCACGGCCGTGCGTCCGGCGCCCGGCGGGCCGCCCCTGGCGCCCGGTGACGTGTACGCGCTCGTACGGCTCGGGGGCCGGCCCGCGGCCACCGTCGTCGGAACCGTACGGGAGGGCGAGGACCCCGCCGAGGTGCTCGGGGCCCTCGCGCGCGAGCGGGTCGGGACCGCCGCCCGGCCGCACGCCGAAGCCGAACACCATGCTGCCGCACAGCCGTTGGCGGCGCCTGCACCCACCCCGCCCCGTACCTCCGTGATCGTCGCCACCCGCGAGCGCCCCGAGTCCCTCGCCCGCGCCCTCGACTCGCTCCTCGCCCAGGACCACCCCGACCACGAGCTGATCGTCGTCGACAACGCACCCCGCACCACCGACACCCACGAGCTGGTCACCCGCAAGTACGCCGACCGCGTGCGGTACGTCCGCGAGGACACCCCCGGCCTCGCCGTCGCCCACAACACCGGCGCCGCCGCCGCCGACGGGGAGGTCCTCGCCTTCACCGACGACGACGTCATCGCCGACCCGCACTGGCTGACCGCCCTCACCGAACCCTTCGCCGCCGACCCCGGCCTCGGCTGCGTCACCGGCCTGATCCTGCCCGCCCGGCTCGGCACCCCCGCCCAGATCCTCCTCGAATCGCACGGCGGCTTCGCCAAGGGCTTCGCCCCCCGCCTGTACGACCCGGCGCGCCCGCCCGCCGACGAGCCTCTCTTCCCCTTCACCGCGGGGAGCTTCGGCTCCGGCGCCAACATGGCCTTCCGGGCGTCCGCCCTCCGACAGGCCGGCGGCTTCGACCCGTCGACCGGCACCGGGACCCCGGCCAGGGGAGGCGACGACCTCTACGCCTTCGTCGCCGTCCTCGCCGCCGGCCACCGCCTCCGCTACACCCCCGAGGCGCTCGTCTGGCACCACCACCGCGAGACCTGGCAGGACCTGCGGAACCAGGCGTACGGCTACGGCGCCGGCCTCACCGCGTACCTCACCGCGACCCTCGTCCGCCGCCCCCGCCTGCTGCCCGCGCTCCTCACCCGGCTCCCGCGCGGCCTCGCGTACGCCCGGACCATGACCGCCCAGCGGGGCGAGGGCGCCGGCGGAGTCCCCGGCGAGCACGGCACCCAGCACCATCCCTGGCCCAGGAGCCTCTCCCGACTGGAGCGACGCGGCATGCTCCTCGGCCCGCTCGGTTATGCGAAGGCCCGGGTGAGAGCCCGCGCGAGGGCCCGGGCGCAGGCCGGTCTGCGAAAGGCGGCGGTCCGATGACGAGCGCACCCCTCCGTACCCGGATACCCGTCCTCCTCTACCACGCCGTGATGGAGAACCCACCGGACTGGATCGCCGAATTCACCGTCACGCCTGCGGAGTTCGCCGTCCAGCTCGACGCGATCGTCGCCAGCGGACGCACCGCGATCACCGTCGGCACCCTCGCCGCGCACTTCGCCGCCGGCGCCCCGCTGCCGCCCCGCCCGGTCGTCATCACCTTCGACGACGGCTTCGCCGACCTCGTCGGACCGACGGCCGAGGCGCTCGCCGACCGCGACCTGCCGTCCACCGTGTACCTCACCACCGGAGCCATCACCCCGGGCCGGCCCTGTCTGCTGCCGCCGGCGCCGATGATGACCCTCTCCCAGGCCCCGCGCCTGGAGCAGTACGGGATGGAGGTCGGCGCGCACACCGTCACCCACCCGCAACTGGACACCCTCGCGCCCAACCTCCTGCGCCGCGAACTGCGCGAGGCGAAGGCGGTTCTGGAGGACGTCCTCGGGCACGAGGTGCGGCACATGGCCTACCCGCACGGCTACAACAGCCCCGCCGTCCGCCGGGCCGTCGCGGCTGCCGGGTACGCCTCGGCGGTCGCCGTCCGGCACGCGCTCAGCTCCGAGTCGGACGAGATCTACCGCATCGCCCGGCTCATCCTGCGCCGCGGTCACACCGTCGCCGACATCGAGCGGTGGATGGAGGGGTGCGGCGCGAAGGCCGCCCCGTACCCGGACTCGCTGCCGACGATCGGCTGGCGGATGTACCGCAGGACCCGCGCCCTACTCAAGGGCCCCGAGTTCGCCGGCTGAGCCACATTGCCTCACAAGATCATCAACTCCCTTATTGCTGACGAGAGTTGAATCAGGGCACATATCCGAAGTACGTTCCCTTGCTTCACCAAGGGGACAGTGGGGGGAGAACCGTCGTGCAGCACCATCCGCCGGCAACACCGGTGACCGGGAGCGACGGCGTGCCGTCGCAGCCCTCCGCGCGGGACCGGGAAGGCGCGGAGCGAGAAGCGGCACAGCGGGAAGCGGCGCAGCGGGAGGCCGCGGCGGCCCGCGCCCCCCGGTCCCGGTCCGGCTCCCTCGCCGCGCTCCGTGCCCCGGCCGCCCTCAACCTCGCCCCGCTCCTTCTCGCCGCCGGGCTCTGGCTCTGGGCGCTGCCTCGCATCGACTTCCGGGGCATCGGGGAGTTCGGCCTCCTCGACCGCTTCCCGCTCGGCTTCTACGCCGCCCTCGCCGTCCTGACGGGCGGCTTCGTCCTCACTCTCCGCCGCGCCGGCACCGCGCCGCTCTGGCCCGCCACCTACTGTGCGGCGATGCTCGTCGCCCTCAAGGCGCCCCCCGCGATCCTCTACGACACCGTCCGCTACGCCTGGGCGTCCAAGCACGACGCGATCATCAGCAGACTGCTCGCCGAGGGCTACGTCCGCCCCGGGAGCGGGCTCTCCGGCGGCATGTCCGCCTACGACCAGTGGCCCGGCTTCTTCTCCCTCGACGCGGCCCTCGTCCGCGCCTTCGGCGTCGACACCGCCGCCTCTTTCATCAACTGGGCCCCGGTCGTGCTCGGTCTGCTCACCGTGCCCGTCCTCATTCTCGTCTACCGCACCTTCAGCGACGACTGGCGGCTTGTGTGGACCGGTGTGTGGATCTTCCAGCTGGCGAACTGGGTCGGCCAGGACTACCTCTCCCCGCAGGGCTTCTCGTACCTGCTCTACCTCACGGTCTTCGCCGTCGTCGTCCGGCACTTCGTGCTTCCCGGCTCGGCGGGCACGCTCCGCGACCGCACCAGGCTCGACCCGGCCGCCGCGGCCGTCCCGCCGCCCACGACGCCCCGGCAGCGCGCGGTCGCCGTCCTCTTCCTCGTCCCGATCATCGCCACCGTCAACGCCTCGCACCAGCTCACCCCAATGATGCTGTGCGCGACCCTCTTCGCCCTCTGCCTCACCCGCCGTTACCGCAACCTCTGGCTCCTCGCCACCACCGTCCTGATCATGCTGGTCTGGAACCTCACCATGGGCCGGGAGCTCTTCCTGGGCACCCTCGGCACCCTGCGCGAGAAGGCCGGCGACCTTCTCGGCAACTCCCGTCCAGGCTTCGCCGGCGACCCCACGGGCCCGGGCCCGGAGCTCGTCGGCAGCGCCAACGTCCTGATGGTCCTCGCCCTCGGCGGGCTCGCCGCCGTCGCCGTCCTGCTCCGCCACAAGCTGGCCCGCAGCGCCCTGCCGCTGGTCCTCGCGGCCGCGGCGCCCCTCCCGGCGTTCGCCGTCAACGACTACGGCGGCGAGATGATCTTCCGGGTCTACCTCTTCGGTCTGCCCGGCTCGGCCTTCTTCGCCGCCGCCGCGCTCGTTCCCGCCGTCGGGGCCGCGAGCCGGGCCGCCGCGATCGCCCGCCGCACGGCCGCCGTCGCCCTGCCCGTCACCCTCGTCGCCATGCTCGGCGGCTTCCTGCCCTCCTACTACGGCAAGGAGGGCATGCACTACGCGCCGCCCGGCGAGACCGCGCTCACCCGCCGCGCCTTCGACCGGGCGCCCGACGGCGCGCTGATCATCGCCGCGACCGGCGCCTTCGCCGACGCGTACTACCGCTACGACCACTACGAGCGCTGGTTCTTCACCGAGCAGGAGGTCGACGAGAACCTCCGCATGCTGAAGGACCCGGCCGGGTACCTCGCGGGCGGCATCCCCGTGGACTGCCCGGCCTACGTGATCCTCACCCCCACGCAGAGCGAGGCCGTCATCGGCGAGGGCTACCTCCCGGAGGGTGGCTTCGACACCCTCCGGGACGCACTCAAGAGATCGCCGCTCTTCGAGGTCATGGAGGAGAGCCAGTACGGGATCGCCCTCCGCTACCGGCCGACCACCGGCGGCTGACGCGCCGCCCCGCACCGCACATGTCCCGGACCGCACGCACACACGAGGAGCAGGTAGCCATGGTCGGCCCACGTCTGACCCCACGAGTCCAGCGCAGAGCCGCCCTCGCGGCCTCCGGGTGGATTGCCCTCGCCGCGACCGCGCTCCCCGGAGCGTCCCCGCTGCGCTGGATCCCCGTCCTCGCCTTCGTCTTCCTCGCGCCGGGCCTCGCGATGCTGCTCCCGCAGCCCCTCGGGCTGCGGCCCGGCGCCCGCCTGGAGGCCCTGGCGCTCGCCGCGCCCGTCAGCCTCTCCGTGGCCACCCTCACCGCGACCCCGCTGTTCCTGACGAAGGCCTTCTCGCTCACCGCCTTCCTTGTCGTCCTCGCCGTCTTCGTGAGTGTCGCCGCCACCCTGCCCGGGGTGCCGCTGCCGGCCGCCACGCGCGGCGCCGTCGAGCGTGACGGCACCCGCACGTCCGGGCGCACCACCCTGCTCACGGCCCGATTCCGCAAACGAAGGACCGGTGGGGGCGCATGACCGGGCGCCACGGCAAGGAGGCTCCCTGGACCCGGCTCGCGATCGCGCTCGCCGCCGTCGGCGCGCTGACCGCCGGCATAGGCGTCTGGTCGACCCTCTCCGAGAGTGACGACCGCTGCGTGCCCGACACTTCGCTCGTCGCCCCCTGCGGAGCCTGGTGGGGTGCGTACATCCCGCACGACAGCGACAGCTCGCTCACCCGGCCGGTGTACGCCTTCGAGAAGAAGATCGGCCGCAAACTCGATCTCGTCTACACGTACCACGACATGTCGGGGGGCAAGGCCGACGGCGAGCTGCTCACCCCCGACGAGCGGGAACTCGGCCGCGACCGACTCCTCATGCTGGCCTGGGAATCCACGGTGTGGACCGAGAAGCATCACGCCAACTGGACTGAGAAGCAGCTAGGTTGGAAGAACGTCGCCGCCGGCGCGTACGACACCTCGGTCATCGACCCGCAAGCCCTCCGGGTCAAGGAGTACGGCAAGCGGGTCTTCTTCGCCTTCGATCAGGAGGCCGACTTCCGCATCGAGCAGGGCGCCGGTACCCCGGAGGAGTACGTCGCCGCCTACCGCCACGTCCGCGACCGCTTCGAGAAGCTGGGCGTCACCAACGTGGTGTGGGTCTGGACCGTCTCCGGCTGGCTCGGCAACGCCGCTCTGATGAAGCAGCTCTACCCCGGCGACGCCTACGTCGACTGGATCGGCATGGACCAGTACAACTACTACCTCTGCCACCGCACCCCGAACTGGCTCGACTTCGACGAGTCCCAGCGCCCCAGTTACGAATGGCTGCGGAAGAACATCTCCGCCGACAAGCCGATCATGCTCTCCGAGTTCTCCACCGCCCCCGACCCGAAGCGGCCCGAGCGGCAGCGCGACTGGTACACCGCGATCCCGGGCGTGGCGCCGACGCTGCCGAAGGCGAAGGCGTACGTGCACTGGAACCGCGCCGTGCCAGGACCCGGCTGCGACCTGACGATCAACTCCGGGCCCGGCCTGGAGGGTTATCGGACCGCCGGCCAGGACTCGTACTTCAAGCAGCCCCTGCCGCGCCGCTGACAGCGGCCTAGCGGCGGCCCGCCGCCAGCCCGCGGAAGGCGCAGACCGCCATCGTGGCGCCGGCCAGGCCCAGGAAGAGCGGGAGCGGGGCGGCGGCGAAGGCCTGCTGCCCCGCCCACCCGGCCCAGACCAGCACCCACACCGCCCCGGCCGTGACCCGCTCGCCCACGCCGAGGACCCGCAGCAGCAGCGCCGCGAGCAGCAGGCACAGCGCCTGGAGCACGATCGGGGTCACCGCTG
Source organism: Streptomyces sp. NPDC055103 (assembly GCF_053607625.1). Taxonomy (NCBI): domain Bacteria; kingdom Bacillati; phylum Actinomycetota; class Actinomycetes; order Kitasatosporales; family Streptomycetaceae; genus Streptomyces; species Streptomyces sp. NPDC055103. The sequence goes on along the minus strand of NZ_JBSGTX010000084.1, from coordinate 20,258 downwards.
CCGCCGGGCCGTCCGCACCGCCGAGGAGTTCCGCACCCGGGCCGCCCGCCGCGGCGGGCAGCAGGCCCAGCAGGGGCGGCGCGGTGTGCAGGGCGAGGAACGTCGCGAGCAGGACCGCCCCGGCGAAGAGCGGCCGGAAGACCCGGAGACCGACGGCGAGGCCCTGGAGGGCGACGAGCAGCAGCCCCGCGAAGAGCGTGACGGGCGGGAGCGCCGTCAGCAGACCGGCCCCGGAGAGCCGCTCCACATCGAGCGTGCCCGAGCCGGTGAGCGGCAGCCAGAAGAGCCCGGCGGCCAGGCCGAGGCCGAGCCAGAGACCGAGCCGGAGCCGGGCCGTCGACCGGTCGGGGGCGGTCGATCGGTCCGAGACCCCCCGGACGCTCGGTCCCGTGCGCGCGGCGCCGGCCGCCGGCTCGTCGGTACGCTGCCGGGGTACGTACACGGGGATGCCGAACGCCGGCGTCACCGAGTCGTGCGTCCCCCGCAGATAGGCGCTCTCCCGCGCCCAGTTCGTGCCGTACCCGTCCTGCGCCCGCTCCTTCACCCGCGCGGCGGCCCGGACCCCCTCGGACGGCGCCCGGCCCTTGAGAGTGGCCCGCAGGCCCGGCACCGACGCCACCGCCATCAGCGTCATGGAGCCCAGGACGGCGTACCCGGCGCCGGCGATGCCGAAGGGCCCGAGGAGGAAGACCGCGCTGCCGAGGACCAGGACGCACATCGCGCCCTGGAGCGCGGCGAGCATGCCCGTACGGCCCTGGACGCGCAGCACCCCGATGTACAGCTCGACGGCGACCCGGGGGAGTGCGGCGGCGGCGAGCAGCCGCAGCACGGTCGTGCCGTTCTCGGCGTAATCCGCTCCGAACGGCGCGAGGATCAGCGGCGCGAAGACGACGAGGACGAGGACGACCGGGACCAGCAGGAGCGTCATGCGGCGCAGCGCGCCCCTGACGCCCTCGGCGAGCGACTCGGGGCTGTGCGAGGCGTGCGCGGTGAGCGAGGAGGCCATGTTGATGGCCATGAACTCCATCGTGCCGCCGACGGTGTACGCCGTGTAGAAGAAGGCGTTGTGGGCGGCGTCGAACCGGACCGCGACCATCATCGGCAGCAGGCTGATCATGAGGAGGCTGAAGACCGAGCCGACGGAGTCCCCGGCGAGGAAGCGCCCGATCTCGCGCATGCCGGGCGGCTCACGGTCCCGGTCGGCGTGCGCCTGCCGGGGGATCAGCCGCCGGAAGACGAGCCAGCCGACCGGCACCACGGAGAGGACTATGGCCGCGGCCCAGGAGACGAAGACGCCGAGCACCGGCAGGGCGACGGCGAGCACGACGAGCAGCACGAGCTTGCCGAGCGAGAAGACGGCGTTGCCGACAGGCACCCAGATCGCCCGTCTGAGCCCGGTGAGGACCGCGTCCTGGAGGGTGAGCAGCGCCCAGCCGACGCTGGCGGCGGTGAAGAAGATCCCGGCGGACAGGGTGCCGAGCGGGGCGTACGAAGGTCCCCACCAGTCGAGGGTGAGCAGGAAGACGCCGCAGGCCACGGCCACGACCGCCGTGCTGACCAGGTAGAGGCGGACCACGAGCGGCCCGGTGGCCCGCCCGGCCCTGGGCACGTACCGGACGACGGCGCCGGTCAGCGTCGTCGCGGTGAGGGAGGCGAGCATCCGCTGGGCGGCGATGGCGGCGGAGCCCTGGCCGACGGCCTCCTCGGTGTAGTAGCGGGCCGCGACCAGCCAGAAGCCGAGCCCGAGGGCCGCGGAGACGCCGGTGGAGAGCATCAGCGCGTAGGCGTTGCGGAACATGGAGCTCTCGCCCCCGGAGCCGCCCTCGGCGGCCTTCGCCCCGGCCCCGGTCTTCGCCCCGGCCCCGGTCTTCGCCTCGGCCCCGGTCTTCGCCTCGGGCACGGCGGGTGAGTGTGCTCCGCCCGAGGACACCCCGGCCGACTGATCCCCCGCCGCCGGATCCCCCGCCGCCGGATCCCCGACCGCCGGATCCCCGGCCGCCGGATGCTCCGTCCCCCGCAGCCGTACGCTCTCGGTCACCGGGCGCCGCCGGTGGCCTCCGACAGGTGCGCGGGCCGGATTCCGGCCGCGCGCAGCACGTCCAGGACCTCGTCCGCGCGGCGCGGGTCCACCGGCAGGGCCTGGCGGGCGAACCGGGCGGCGGCCTCCGGCGCGGGGGAGCGGTCGGTGAACGCCTCGCCCGCGTAGTTGTCGAGCGGCGGGTCGTAGAGGTAGCCGGTGGTGATCCGGTGCCGGGCGAGGGCGGCCGTCGCCGCGTCCCGGTCCTCGACGAGCAGCGGCACCCGGAACAGCGGCTGCGCCGGCGCGTCCGGAGCGCCGGGCGTGCCGTACTCGCTGGCCAGGAGCCGGGCCGTGCCCGCGCGGTGGACGGCGAGGACGTCGTCGAGCCGGGCCAGTCTGCCGGTGGTGCGGCGGAGCCGCCCCGGCCCCGGTCTGAGCCGGTAGTCGTGCATGTCGACCCGGATCCAGGAGTGGAAGGGGGCGAGCGCGGGCGCGGCCGGCAGGGCGCGCCGCAGCTCGTCGGCGCGGAGCGGCATCCGGATCTCCTCCCGCTCCTCCTTCCCGAGCAGCCGTATCACCGCGCGCGCGGCTCCGACGAGGCGCATCCCGCGCACGGCGGACTCCACGTACGGCCTTGCCAGGTAGGCGAGTTCGTCGACCGTGCGGGGGGAATGCAGCAACGCGTCGCGGGCGGCGGTGAGTTCCTCGCGAAGCGCCGGGTCGGCGAGGGTGAGGAAGCCGCCGGTCTTGGCGCCGGTGTGCTTCGAGAGGCTGAAGACGGAGGCCTCGCCGTACGTGCCGACCGGGCGCCCGCCGACGGTGGAGCCGATCGCGTGGGCCGCGTCCTCGATCAGCGGGATGCCGAGCCGGTCGCAGCGGGCCCGCAGCTCCGGTGCCGGGTCGGGGTTCCCGTACAGATTGGTGGTGAGGACGGCGGACAGGCCGCGCCAGGCGGACTCGGGGACGGCCGCCGTGTCGATCGACCCGTCCCGGGGGTCGAGCGGCGCCTGCACCGGGCGGAGCCCGGCGGCGAGCACGACGAAGAAGATGACGTCGTCGTTGACCGGGGACATCAGCACCCGGCCGCCGGGCTCGCACCAGTGGCGCAGCGCGAGGTAGAGACTGAGGCGGCACGACGGCACGTAGAGGCATTCTCTGCCCCCGAGCCGGTCGCGCATCCGCCCTTCCAGTTCCGCGTACGCAGAAACCATGTGATTCCCCCCTGAATCCCCGGGCTCAATGTGGCCCAATCCGGACGGCGCGTCAACAAGGCCTTCCGGTCACGCGGTTGGTGGTCGCCGGGCCCCGCGTGGACGCCCGACCGTGCGGTCGGGCGGCGGTCGGCCGCGGGGTCGCGCGGAAGGGCCCGTCCGGGTCGGTCGACCGTGAACGGGCCCTTTCCGCAGCCATCTTGACGGCTCGGGGGAGCCGGCGGAGGTCATTCCTCCAGAGTGAGACCGCGGCGCAGCCGGGCGAGGGTTCGGGAGAGGAGACGGGACACGTGCATCTGCGAGATGCCGAGCTCCGTGCCGATCTCCGACTGGGTCAGGCCGGAGACGAAGCGAAGGGAGAGGATCTGCCGGTCGCGGGCGGGCAGCGAGGCGATCATCGGCTTGAGGGAGGCGATGTACTCGATCCCGGTGAGCCCGTCGTCCTCGTAGCCGATCTTGTCGGCGAGGGTGGTGTCCCCGCTGCCGGCCTCGTCCTCCTCGGTCCTGGCGTCGAGCGAACTCGCGGTGTACGCGTTGCTGGCGGTCATGCCCTCGACGACCTCGTCCGTGGAGATCCCGAGCTCCTCCGCGAGTTCGGCGATGGTCGGGGCGCGGTCGAGCCGCTGGGAGAGCGCGTCACCGGCCCTCGCGAGGTCGAGCCGGAGCTCCTGGAGCCTGCGGGGCACGTGCACGGACCAGGACGTGTCGCGGAAGAACCGCTTGATCTCGCCGATGATCGTCGGCATCGCGAAGGTGGGGAACTCGACGCCCCTGGCCAGTTCGAAGCGGTCGATCGCCTTGATGAGGCCGATCGTGCCGACCTGGACGATGTCCTCCATCGGCTCGCTGCGGCTGCCGAACCGGGCGGCGGCGAACTTCACGAGGGCCAGGTTGAGTTCGACGAGCGTGTTGCGGACGTACGCGTGGTCGTGGGTGCCCTCCTCCAGTTCGGCGAGCCGGGCGAAGAGCTGCTTCGACAGGGCGCGCGCGTCGACCGCTCCGATGCGGTCCAGGGGCCGGTCGGGCAGGGCCGGGATCTGCGGGGAGTGGGTCGAGGGCCGGGTCGGGGAGTGGGCAGGGGGATGGGCCCGGGACTGGGTGGGCAGGTGGTCGAGGGGGACTGCTGCCGACGGCGCGTCGGGGGTACGCGGGGCGTCGAGCCGGGGTGACATGGGTCTCCTTCGTTGTTCTTCTGCTGCGGTTTGCGGCGCCTCCGAGGCCGGTCGTGTCGGATCTCCTGTGCGGTGTTCCCTTCTAGCCCTACCCGGTGGACGGCGATGGTCGCAAGTGCCAATAATCCGGTTTGGTGGTATTCGTGTGGGCCCGTGTGTGCGCGGGAGGGTGCCCCGCTTGTAGGGTTCGACGCACGTCAGTCGGCATCCGCGAGAGCGAGAAGAGGCACGGCCATGGACCGCCAGCACATCGGCAGCGCGCAGCCCGCGCGGCTGCGGGTCGAGGTCCGGGCCGTGGACGCCGCGAGCGAACTCCTCGTACCCACGGGTGAGCTCGATCACCACACCGCCGAACTGTTGCGTACACCACTCGACGCCGCGCTCGACGCGGGCCGTTCACGGCTCGTCGTCGACTGCTCGGGCCTCGACTTCTGCGACTCGACCGGGCTCAACGTGCTGCTCGGCGCCCGACTGAGGGCGGACGCCGCGGGTGGCGGGGTTCATCTGGTGGCGATGCGGCCCGCGGTGGCCCGGGTGTTCCGCATCACCGGCGCCGAGGCCGTCTTCACCCTGCACGACACGCTCGGCACGGCCCTCCCCGGCTGACGCCGGCGACGCGCCCCCCTGCCCCGCTGTACGTCCCACCCGCACCATCCGCCCCGCGCGGCCCGCACGTCCCGCCCCTCTGTCTCGTCAATCGGTGAGGTGAAGCGCTGATGGACCAAGCTTCCGACGTCCGTACGCTCGCCCTCGGCGAGACCAGCGGCACCGTGCCGCTCGCCCGCGACTTCACGCGGTCGGCGCTCCACGAGTGGGGGTGGCTCCCGGCCGCCACCGCCGACCGCAGGGCGGCCGTCGAGGACGTCCTGCTCGTGGTCTCCGAGCTCGTCACCAACGCCTGCCTGCACGCCGAGGGCCCCGAACGCCTGCGCGTCCTGCGCGGCCCCCACGCCGTACGCCTCGAAGTCACCGACCGGGGCGCCGGCCAGCCCGCGCCCCGCACCCCGCACCGCTCCGGACGACCCGGCGGCCACGGCATGTTCATCGTCCAGCGGCTCTGCCTCGACTGGGGCATCGAGCGCACCCCCGGCGCCCCCGGCAAGACGGTCTGGGCCGAACTCGCCGCACCCGCCTAGGACTTTCACAAGTTCACCCGCTCCTCTGGCTTCCCTCCGCAAGCCCCCCGGCGTACCTTGACGGCCAATCTGAAAGACCGTCAGTTAGTTGCGGTGAGGGGTGCTCGCGGTGTCCAAGGTGCCGAACCGAAGGAGAACGGCCGCCGGTCTCACGGCGGCGGTCGCGGTGGCGGGCGCCGCCGTGCTGACTGCCGCACCGGCCGCCCAGGCGACCGTCGTCGATGTGAGCTACGCGTGCGTGACGAAGATCGGGCCGAAGAGCGCCGTCTCGCCCGTCGACATCAAGGCCGTCAAGAGCGGCAGCGGCTACACGATCACGATGTCCTTCGAGAAGGGCGTCTCCGACAGCCCGATCGAACTCCCCAAGGGAGTCATGACCCCGCGCGCCGAGCTCGTCCTCGGCGGCGCCGCCGAGGGCACGGTGAAGGTCAAGGGCACGCCGAACACCGTGGCCATCCCGCCGGACACCCCGATCAGCATCGGCACGCTGACGGGGACGTTCACGCCGAAGAAGAACGGCAAGGTCACCTTCACCGCCGGCACGCTCATCGTGCACGCCCTCGGCATGGACGCGGCCGAGTGCACCCCGAAGAACAACCCCAAGCCCTCGCTGGAGCTCGACGTGACCGGGGTCGCGGGCGGGGACGACACCCCGCCGGCCGATGACGACGACAGCGGCGACGACAACGGCTCCGGGGCCGAACTGCCCAAGACCGGCCCGCTGGACTCCGCCCTGGCCCTCGGGACCCTCGGCGGCACCGTCCTGCTGACCGGTGCCGCCGGAGTCCTCTGGCTCACGCGGCGCACGGCACGCTGATGCGGCCGGCGGTGCGCTCCGGGCTCGTGGCCGCCGCGACCGCCCTCGTCGGCGCGGTCGCGGCGCCTCCCCCAGGGGCCCAGGCCTGGACGGCGGCGCCCGCTGCCGGACGGCCGTACGCCTATCTGGAGGGCCCGGCGGGGAGCGTCCTCCAGGACACCCTGTCGGTGACCAACCCGGGCGCGGGGCCGCTCACCGTACGGCTCGCGGGGGAGGGCGCGCCGGTGGCCTTCGCCGCGCGGACCGTCACCGTGCCGGCCAGGACCCGCGCGGACGTGCCGTTCGCGGTGACCGTCACCGCCGACACCCCGCCGGGCGACCACCGTGGCACCGTGCGTGCCACGGCCGCAGGACGCGAGGTGGGCGTGGAGCTGCGCCTGCGGGTGAGCGGCCCGCGCCTCGCCGCGCTCACCGTCGAGGACGTCCGCGTCGACGAGACCACGGGCGCCCTCCGGTACACCCTGGTCAACCGCGGTACGACCATCCTCGCCCCGACCCTCGCGGTCCGCGCCGAAGGCCTCCTCGGCACGGTCCTCGACCGGCCGGAGCGCGCCCTGCCGCTCACCCTGCGCCCCGGCGAGCGGGCCACCCGTACCGAACCCTGGCCCGATCCGCCCGCCCTCGACTCCGTCACCGTCCGGCTGACCGCCGGCGCCCCCGGCGCGGCCCCTGCCACCGCCCGCGCCGAGACGGCCTTCGCCGAGGGGCCCGCGCTCGCGGGCGCGGCCGGGCTGCTCCTCGCGGCGGCGGGCGGCGGCGCGTACGGGATCCGGCACCGGTACGGGACGCGGCGGCGCGGCGGGCCCCGTACCCAGCGAGCGTCGACGGGAGCGACAACATGAGGCCGACGAGAGCGACAAGACCGATGCGGTGGACGCGTACGGCCGCCGCGCTGCTCACCGCGCTGCTCACGGCCCTCGCCCTCGCGCTGCCGTCCGCGGCCACCGCGACGGCGGCGGCCGGGCCCGTGGTCGAGCTGTCGCAGGCCGAGGGCGGCAAGGGCGGCACGATCACCGTCAGCGGCAGCGGCTGGAAACCGGGCGCGCTGCTCATGCTCCTGGTCTGCGGCCAGTCCGCCCCCGGCAAGGGCGTCATCGGCGGCACCAACTCCTGCGCCAACAGCGAGGGCAGGGCCGCGACCGTCGACGCCAGGGGCGCGTTCAGCGCGAAGCTCCCGGTGGCCGAGCCGCCCAAGCCCTGCCCCTGCGTGGTGCACGTGGCCGGCGTCACGGGCCAACAGGACGCCGTCGACAAGGAGTTCACGGTCGCCGGACACCCCACGGCCCCGCTCCCCGGAGCCTCGGGCGACGGGCGGCTCGCCGTCCTCGCGGCCGTCCGCCTCGACGGCTCCAGTGGTCTCCTCGTCTGGTTCGGGGCACCGCCGAGCCGGGAGGTCGTCCTCACCGTCGGCAACCTCGGCTCGGCCGCCGTCAAGGACCCGGTCTTCGAGGTCGGCACGAGCCACGGCGTCTTCGCGCCGCAGTACGAGGAACGCCAGTGGCGCGGCACGATCGAACCCGGCAAGAAGGCCCTGGTCCGGCTGCCGGCCGAACTCACGGCGGGCGCGCACGGCGACTACCAGGTCTCCGTGCGGTACGCGGGCAAGGTCCTGGTCGAGCAGCCGTGGGGCGTGGGCCGCCCCTGGGGCGTGACGCTCTTCTGGGTGCTGCTCGCCGTCGTCGTACCGGCCGCGCTCTTCCGGATCGGGATGGCCGTGGTGGACCGCGCCCGGCCCGCCGCGAGACGCCCCGCCGCGGGCCGCGCGTCCGCCCGGGTTCCCCGTACTCGTACGGCCGCACCGCGCCGCCGTACCCGCACGTCCGTCCCCGCCTCCGCCAACGAGGACGCGAGGGACGACGAACCGACCACGGTCCTGCCGTGGTTCAGCCCTGACTCCGCACCGTCAGCGCCAGAGAGCAGTCCGACGACGAAGGGACATGCGTGAGTACGCAACGGAGGATGAGCGCGGCCGGGGTCGCGCTGATGCTCGGCGGCGCGGGGATCCTGATTTCCGCCGGCCCCGCACAGGCCGCCGAGGTCTCGTACAAGACGGAGTGCATCCCGCCGTCCATCTCCGGGCTCCCGCCCGTGCAGGGCACGACGAAGGTGCTCATCACCGCACCGGCGGAGGCCAAGGTCGGCGACGAGGTCGAGATCGTCTGGAAGACGGTCCAGGCCGCCTCGAAGAACCCCGACGTGCTCGACCTCGGGGCCGACACGGTGAAGCCGAGCGGCACCCTGAAGGTGGGCGGCGCGGGAAGCGGCACCGTCGCGATGGAGGGACCGCGGAGCAACCCGCCGATCCCGAAGAACAGCCCGATGGTGCTGCCCGAGATGAAGGGGAAGCTGAAGCTGACGGCGGCGGGTGACCTCACGCTGACGCCCGACAAGTACACGATCAACGTGTCCAAGCCGCTGTCGACGGACACGAAGTGCACACCGAAGGAAGCGGTCCCGGTCGCCGCGACGATCAAGGTGACGGCGAGCGGCGGTACGACCTCCGGCGGCACGAGCACGAGCGGCGGTACGACGACGTCCGGGGGCACGACGTCCGGTGGCACGACCACCACGTCCGGTGGTACGTCGACGTCCGGTGGCACGACCACCACGTCCGGGGGCACGACGTCCGGTGGCACGACCACCACGTCCGGTGGTACGTCGACCTCCGGCGGTACGACCACCACGTCCGGTGGCACGACGACCACCTCCGGCGGGCACACGGGCACCGGCGGTACGGGCGGCTCGACCACGACCTCGGGCGGCAGCTCGACGTCCTCCAGCGGTTCCACCTCTGGAGGAAGCTCCAGCTCCGCCGGCGGCTCGACCTCCGGCGGCAGTGGCGGGCAGACCGACTTCCCCGGCAAGGAGGTCACCGTCGCCTTCACCTGCACGTCCCCCGGCCCGCCGAGCATCAACTCCAAGGTGACGATCAGCGCGAAGAAGAACGGCGCCGTCTACGACCTCACCGTCAAGACGGCCAAGGGCGTCATGGACAGCCCGGCTCCCCTCCCCAAGGGAGCTCTCGTCCCCACCATGGCGGTCAAGGTCGGCGGAGCCGACAGCGGCACGGTGCTGGTCACCGGCGCACCCAACCCCACCGCGGTCGCGGCGGGCGCACCGGTGAGCCTGGAGGACATGAAGGGCACGTACAAGCCCGGCGCGACCGGGAAGTCCACGCTCAGCCCGGGCGCGCTGACCATCAAGGTCACGCTCGGCTCCGCCAAGATGGACATCCCGTGCCAGGTCAAGGGAGCGGTGAACGCCTCCCTCGAGCTGGACACCAGCAAGCAGGCGGGCGGCGCGAGCGGCGGTTCGGGCACCTCGGGCTCGGGTTCGGGCTCCGGCTCGGGCTCCGGTGGCGCGGCGGTCTCCGGCGGCTCCTCCGGTGGGAACCTCGCCGAGACCGGCGCCGAGAGCGACGGCGCCCTGCGCGCCCTCGCCCTGGTCGCGGGCACGGTCATCCTCCTCGGCGGCGCGGTGTTCACCTTCACACCGTGGGCGCGGCTGAGGCGCTGACGCTCCGAGCACGGCGAAGGCCGCCGCACCGAACCGGGTGCGGCGGCCTTCGGCCGTTCCAGGGGACGGGTCAGTGGACCTCGCCCATGAGCGCCTGGACCTTCTTGCGGTACATGAAGATCGCGAAGCCGGCGGCGACGGCGAGCGTCGCCTGCATCGCGATGATCCCGGTTCCGTTCAGGTCCACGCCCGCGATGGAGAGCAGGCCCGTGGTGCAGTCACCGGCGGTGACGGCGAGGAACCAGACACCCATCATCTGGGAGGCGTACTTCTTCGGCGCCATCTTCGTGGTGACGGAGAGGCCGACGGGGGAGAGGCACAGCTCACCGATGGTCTGGATCATGTAGATCGTGACGAGCCACATCGGGGAGACCATCGTGCCGTCGCTCGACATGTTCATCGGGACGATGAACACGAAGAAGGACGCGCCGACGAGGACCAGGCCCATCGCGAACTTCACGATGGTGTTCGGCTCCTGGTTCTTACGGGCCAGCCACAGCCACAGCCAGGCGAAGACCGGGGCCAGCGCCATGACGAAGAGCGGGTTCAGGGACTGGTACCAGGTGGCGGAGAAGCCGAGGCCGAAGATGGTGTCGGCGGTCTTGCCGTCCGCGAAGAGCGACAGGGTCGAGCCGCCCTGGTCGTAGATCATCCAGAAGATGGCGGCGGCGACGAAGAACCAGATGTAGCCGTTCATCTTCGACTGCTCGCCCGCGCTCAGGTCCTTGTCGCGCTTGATGCGGGCCAGGACGGCGATCGGGATGAGCAGACCGGCGACGGTGAGCGGGACCAGGGCCCAGTTCAGCGTGTACAGGCCGAGGGCCACGACGATGCCGTAGAAGACGGCCACGAGGGCGACGACGACGGCGACCTTGGTGATGATCGCCTTGCGCTCGTCGGCGGACAGCGGGTTCGGGACCTCGCTGCTCTTCGGGTTGAGGCTCTTGGAGAAGGTCAGGAAGACGGCGAGACCCAGGGCCATGCCCACGGCGGCGAGGGCGAAGCCGAGGTGCCAGTTGACTTCCTTGCCGATCGTTCCGATGAGGAGCGGGGCGACGAAGGCGCCGACGTTGATGCCGATGTAGAAGAGCGTGAAGCCGCCGTCACGACGCGGGTCCTCGGGACCGTCGTAGAGGTGGCCCACCATCGTCGAGATGTTGGCCTTCAGCAGACCCGAGCCGACGGCCACCAGCGCGAGGCCGACGAAGAACATGGCCGCGCCGGGCAGCGCCAGCGAGACGTGACCGGCGATGATCACGAAACCGGCGATGGTGACGGTCTTGCGGGCGCCCCAGACGCGGTCGCCGAACCATCCGCCGGGCATGGCCATGAGGTAGACCATCGACACGTACACGGAGTAGATGGCTGTGGCGGTGGCGGCCTTCATCGCCAGACCGCCGCCCTGGCTGCCCACGGCTGCGTCGGCGCCGCCGGAGACCAGGTAGTACACCAGCAGGGCCCGCATCCCGTAGTAGGAGAAGCGCTCCCACATCTCGGTGAAGAAGAGGGTGGTCAGGCCGCGGGGGTGGCCGAGGAACGTCTTCTGGTACCGGGGTACTCCGGTCGAAGCCGTCGTCAGGCTGGACGCCATGTCGATCCTTGCTCTGTCGGGACGCTCGCTTGGTGAGCGGGGTGCGCCCGGTGGGGGAGGCCGGCACCGGCGGAGCCGTTGGACTCCACCGGGATCCACGCCCCGGAAGACGCGTGTACGCGTCCCGGAACCCGGCCCACAGGTCGTTCACCGTCTTACGAGGCCGGCGGAGCCGACCTCACGCAGAAAGAGGACCTCGGCGCATGAAGCTGGCCAAAGGTCCCCGATTACCGCTACAGACGTCGAGACACCATACGACACGACAGTGCCGGATATGGAAGGACTTGAGAGATGGATCACAGGTGACGACGCAACCACACAAGGCTATTCGAAGGTCATGAGCTAGATGCCCACAGGATCCCCAGGGGTTACCCGGGCCGAGCGGATCGCGCCACGGCCCGGGGGCCGTGCGGACTACCATCACCCCATGACCCGTGTACTGCTCGCCGAGGACGACGCATCCATCTCGGAACCGCTGGCCCGTGCCCTGCGGAGAGAGGGGTACGAGGTCGAGGTCCGCGAGGACGGCCCGACCGCCCTCGACGCCGGACTGCAGGGCGGAGTGGACCTGGTCGTGCTCGACCTGGGGCTCCCCGGCATGGACGGCCTGGAGGTCGCCCGGCGGCTGCGCGCCGAGGGCCACGCGGTCCCGATCCTGGTCCTCACCGCGCGGGCGGACGAGGTCGACACCGTCGTCGGGCTCGACGCGGGCGCCGACGACTACGTCACCAAGCCCTTCCGCCTCGCCGAACTCCTCGCCCGGGTCCGGGCCCTGCTCCGGCGCGGCTCCACCGAGCCCGTCGTCGCCCCCTCGACCCACGGCGTGCGGATCGACGTCGAGTCGCACCGCGCCTGGATGGGCGACGAGGAGCTCCAGCTCACGGCCAAGGAGTTCGACCTGCTCCGGGTCCTGGTCCGGGACGCCGGCCGGGTCGTCACCCGTGACCAGCTGATGCGCGAGGTCTGGGACACCACCTGGTGGTCCTCCACCAAGACCCTCGACATGCACATCTCCTGGCTCCGCAAGAAGCTCGGCGACGACGCCGCCAATCCGCGCTACATCGCCACCGTGCGCGGAGTCGGCTTCCGCTTCGAGAAGAGCTGAGTCACGGTGAAGCCATGCGCCGCCGTCTGATCAACTCCACGCTCGCCGTGGTGCTCGTCGTCATCGCCGTCTTCGGCGTCTCCCTCGTCATCGTCGAGACCCGCACGATCGCCGGCAGCGCTCAGGAGAGCGTCGACTCGGAGGCGCTGCGGATCGTCTCCATCGTCGACAGCCGGCTCATCGGCGGCGAGCCCGTCAACCCGGACATCCTCGCGGAGCAGAGCGGCGCCAAGCGGTACGCGCAGATCCGCATCCCCGGCCGGGACACCATCGAGATCGGCACCCGGCCCAGCGGGGACGTCATCCGGGGCCTCGCCGAGGGCGAGCGCGGCGAGACCGTGGTCGTCGAGGAGTCCCGCTCCACGGTCACCGCCGAGGTCGGCCGCACCCTCCTGATCATCGGCGCGGTCGCGCTGCTCGCCGTCATCGCCGCCGTCCTCCTCGCCGTACGCCAGGCCGAGCGGCTGGCGTCCCCGCTGACCGACCTCGCGGAGACCGCCGAGCGCCTCGGCTCGGGCGACCCGCGGCCCCGGCACAAGCGGTACGGGGTGCCCGAGCTGGACCGCGTCGCCGACGTCCTCGACGCCTCCGCCGAACGCATCGCCCGGATGCTCACCGCCGAGCGCCGCCTCGCCGCCGACGCCTCGCACCAGCTCCGTACGCCCCTCACCGCCCTCTCCATGCGCCTGGAGGAGGTCGCCCTCGCCGACGACCTGGAGACGGTCAAGGAGGAGGCGACGATCGCACTCACCCAGGTCGAGCGGCTCACCGACGTCGTCGAACGGCTCCTGACCAACTCCCGCGACCCCCGTACGGGCTCCGCCGTCGCCTTCGACCTCGACGAGGTCGTCAAGCAGCAGCTGGAGGAGTGGCGGCCGGCCTACCGCAGCGCGGGGCGGGCCATCGTCCACTCGGGCAAGCAGGGGATGCGGGCCGTCGGCACGCCGGGCGCGGTCGCCCAGGTCCTCGCGGCCCTGATCGAGAACTCGCTCATGCACGGCGGCGGCACCGTCGCCGTACGCACCCGGGTCACCGGCAACCAGTCGGTGATCGAGGTCACGGACGAGGGCCCGGGCGTCCCGGCCGACCTCGGCGCGCGGATCTTCGAGCGGGCGGTGAGCGGCCGCAGCTCCACGGGGATCGGCCTGGCCGTCGCCCGTGACCTCGCGGAGGCGGACGGCGGGCGTCTGGAGCTGCTCAAGGAGCACCCGCCGGTCTTCGCGCTGTTCCTGAGCCGCGAGGTCAGGAGCGTCGAGGAGACGCGGGAGCGCCCCGTACGGTAGTCCGTACGATGAAAGGCCAGGTCAGACGCGGTCGGGCTGGCGCCGCTCCGCCTGGCGCGGGGTCGCCTGCCGGGGGGTCTGCTCCAGGAACGATTCGGCGGTCTGCACGGCTTCCTTCGCGGGCAGCGCACGGAACACCCACGTGCGGTACGACCAGAAGCGGAACAGGGTCCCGATCCCGATCCCGAAGAACTTGAAGAAGTTGCTCGCCAGCGGGCCGTCCCAGCCGAAGCCGTACGTCGCCGCGTAGAGCACGCCGTTCTCGATGACCATGCCGACCAGGCTGAACAGCAGGAACAGCGACAGTTCCTTCGTCCGCCCCGACTTGTCCCGGTCCCGGTACGTGAAGTAGCGGAACCCCACGTAGTTGAAGCCGATCGCGACGACGGTGGCGACCAGGCTGGCCCGGACCACCGGAAGGTCCGAGAAGTGGCGGACCAGGTTGAAGACGCCGAGGTTGACGAGGACGCCGAGACCGCCGACCACCCCGAATTTGGCGACCTCACGGAAGAGCCCGTTGAGTCGCATGCGCAGCGCGCCGGGTTCACTCATGGTGATGGCTCAGTCCCGTCCGTCCGGCTGACGTCCGGGCGACGTCAACCCAACCATGCTAACCAGCCCCCCTGTCACCCGCCCGGGTACCTCGTAAACCATGGGGAAACCAGGCCCCCACCTGCGCTGTCCTTGTGACAAACCACAGGCGGACGAGTGTTCCCCGGTGGTGCGGATACCCTAAGAGAGTGACGTTCCCGGTAGTCGGCATGGTCGGTGGCGGTCAGCTCGCCCGAATGACCCACGAGGCGGGCATCCCCCTCGGCATCAAGTTCAAGCTCCTCAGTGACACCCCGCAGGACTCGGCGGCCCAGGTGGTCAGCGACGTCGTCATCGGCGACTATCGCGACCTGGACACGCTGCGTGACTTCGCGCGCGGATGTGACGTGATCACCTTCGATCACGAGCACGTCCCCACGGAGCACCTGCGGGCCCTGGAGGCGGACGGCATCCCCGTCCGCCCGGGGCCCGACGCGCTGGTGCACGCCCAGGACAAGGGGGTGATGCGGGCCAAGCTCGACGAGATCGACGCACCGAGCCCGCGGCACCGCATCGTCGCGGACGCGGCGGACGCGGTGGCCTTCGCGGCCGAGGTCGGGGGCTTCCCGATCATCCTCAAGACCGTGCGCGGCGGCTACGACGGCAAGGGCGTCTGGTTCGTGCGTACGGAGGCGGAGGCCCGCGACCCGTTCCTCGCGGGCGTCCCGGTCCTCGCCGAGGAGAAGGTCGACTTCGTCCGCGAGCTCGCGGCGAACATCGTCCGCTCCCCGCACGGCCAGGCCGTGGCCTACCCGGTCGTCGAGTCCCGTCAGGTCGACGGCGTCTGCGACACCGTGATCGCCCCGGCGCCCGACCTCGACGACGAACTCGCGGGCCAGGCCCAGGAGCTCGCCCTCCGCATCGCCAAGGAGCTGGGGGTCGTCGGTCACCTCGCCGTCGAGCTCTTCCAGACCACGGACGGCCGCATCCTCGTCAACGAACTGGCGATGCGCCCGCACAACTCCGGCCACTGGACCCAGGACGGCGCGATCACCTCGCAGTTCGCCAACCACGTCCGCGCGGTTCTCGACCTCCCCCTCGGCGATCCGCGGCCCCGCGCGCAGTGGACCGTGATGTGCAATGTCCTGGGCGGCGACTACCCGGACATGTACTCCGCGTACCTGCACTGCATGGCCAGGGACCCGCAGCTCAAGATCCACATGTACGGCAAGGACGTGAAGCCCGGCCGCAAGGTGGGGCACGTCAACACCTACGGCGACGACCTGGACGACGTGCTGGAGCGCGCCCGTCACGCCGCCGGCTATCTGCGAGGAACGATCACCGAGTGAGCAGCATCAGCACCGCCCCCGCCGTCGGCATCGCCATGGGATCCGACTCCGACTGGTCCGTCATGGAGGCCGCCGCGCAGGCCCTCGACGAGTTCGAGATCCCCTACGAGGTCAACGTCCTCTCCGCGCACCGGATGCCGCGCGAGATGATCGCGTACGGCGAGGAGGCCGCGGGCCGCGGCATCAAGGCGATCATCGCGGGCGCGGGCGGCGCCGCCCACCTGCCCGGCATGCTCGCCTCCGTCACCCCGCTCCCCGTCATCGGTGTGCCGGTGCCGCTGAAGTACCTCGACGGCATGGACTCGCTGCTCTCCATCGTGCAGATGCCGGCCGGCATCCCCGTCGCGACGGTCTCCGTCGCGGGCGCGCGCAACGCGGGCCTGCTCGCGGCCCGCATCCTCGCCGCGCACGACCCCGAGCTGCAGACCCGGATGAACGAGTTCCTCCAGGAGCTCAACGACCAGGCCACGGAGAAGGGCAAGCGCCTGCGGGCCAAGGTCGAGGGCGCGGACTCGTTCGGCTTCGGCAAGTGAGCGCGCGGGCCGGGGACGTGGGCGCCGAGAGCTCGGCGGCCGGAAGCACGGCGGCCGGGAGCTCGGCGGCCGGGGCCACGGCGGCCGGGAGCGCGGCCGACCGGCTCGCGGAGGCTCGCGAGCTGCTCGCGGGCCACCCCGTGGTCGACGGTCACAACGACCTGCCGTGGGCGCTCCGTCAGCACGTGCGCTACGACCTGGACCGGATGGACATCGGCGCGGACTTGACCGGCGCCCTCCACACCGACCTCGCCCGGATGCGGGCCGGCGGCGTCGGCGCCCAGTTCTGGTCGGTCTACGTCCCGGGCCGGCTGGCCGGGGACGACGCGGTCAGTGCGACCCTGGAGCAGATCGACATCGTCGACCAACTCCTGGAGCGGTACGCGGGCGACCTCGTCCCGGCGCTGACGGCGGACGACATGGAGGCGGCCCGGCAACAGGGCCGTATCGCCTCGCTCAAGGGCGCCGAGGGCGGCCACTCGATCAACAACTCCCTCGCCACGCTGCGCGCGCTGCACGCCCTGGGCGTCCGCTACATGACGCTCACGCACAACTCCAACAACGACTGGGCGGACTCGGCGACCGACGAGCCCGGCGTCGGCGGACTCTCCGCCTTCGGCCGGCAGGTCGTCCGCGAGATGAACCGCTCCGGCATGCTCGTCGACCTCTCGCACGTCGCCGCCACCACCATGCGGGCGGCGCTCGACACCTCGACGGCGCCGGTGATCTTCTCGCACTCCTCGGCCCGGGCGGTCTGCGACCACCCGAGGAACATCCCGGACGACGTCCTGGAGCGGCTGCCCGCCAACGGCGGCGTCGCGATGGCCACGTTCGTGCCGAAGTTCATCCTCCCCGCGGCCGTCGACTGGACCGCGCGAGCGGACGAGAACCTCCGCGCGCACGGCTTCGACCACCTCGACACCACCGCCGAGGCGATGAAGCTGCACCGCGCCTTCGAGGCGGCCGACCCGCGCCCGATCGCCACCGTCTCCACGGTCGCCGACCACCTCGACCACATGCGCGAGGCCGCCGGCATCGACCACATCGGCATCGGCGGCGACTACGACGGCACGGCCTTCACGCCTGCCGGCCTCGACGACGTCGCGGGCTACCCGAACCTGATCGCCGAGCTCCTGCACCGCGGCTGGTCGCACCCGGACCTCACCAAGCTGACCTGGTCCAACTCGGTCCGAGCGCTCCGCGACGCGGAATCGGTCGCCCGCGACCTCCGCTCCCGCACGTCCCCGTCGAACGCGACGATCGACGCGCTGGACGCACCGGACGGGCGCGACACCCCGTAACGGGCCGGTCACTCGAACGGTCCACTCCGTCGCGCCCCCGGCCGGGGCCGGTGGCACGGTGGACGGTACTGCCCCGTCGCATTTGGCGGGGCGGTACTGCATCACCGAGTTCGGAGTAGCACCATGGCAGATCTCGACGATCATCCCCCCCTCTCGGCGGCCGTCGGCGCGCTCGATCCCCCCGAGACGCCACCCCCGCTCGACGAGACGGCCCGGGCCCGCGCCATCCTGGCCGCCCAGCCCGTCGTCGAGGGCCATACGGAACTGCCCCGGGCGCTGGACCCGGAGGATCTTCCGCCCGCCCGCGCGGGGGAGGCCGGAGCGCAGTTCTGGTCCCTGCACGTGGACGCCGACGAGGGCGTCATCGGGACGCTGCGGCGGATCGACACGGTCCGCGCCCTCGTCGCCGCCTGCCCCGAGGACCTGCGGCTCGCGCACACCACCGCGGAGATGGCCCACGCCGGCAACTGCGGCCGGGTCGCCGCCCTTCTGGGGCCGGTCGGCTGGCCCGCGATCGGCGGCTCGGCCGCCACCCTGCGGGCGTACCACGCCCTGGGCGTACGGGCCGTGAACCTCACCCGCTTCGACCGCTTCGCCCGCGAGGCCGTACGGGAGATGAACCGGCTCGGCCTCGCCGTGGACCTCTCGGACGCCGACCAGGACACGGTCCGCCGCGTCCTGGCGGTCACCCGGGCCCCGGCCCTGCTGACCAGAGCGGCGCCGGAGGCCCTCCCGGACGACGTCCTGCGGCTCCTCGGCGAGAACGGCGCCGTCTGCATGGTCACGGTCACGGACGACCCGGCCGCCGACGCCGACGTCCTCGACCGGGTGCGTACGGAGGCGGGCGCGCGGTCCACGGGCGTCTCCCACACCACCGCGCCGGCCGTCGGCTACGTCCCGCTCTTCGCGGAGCTCCTCCGCCGGGGCTGGCCCGCCCAGGACCTCGTCGGGCTCGCCCACGCCAACGCCACCAGGGCGCTGCGCGAGACGGAGTTCCTGGCGAGGACGAACCGGATCCGCCCGGTCGCGGCCTGACCGTACGACAGTCCGTACGCGGAGAGGGGAGGGGGCGCCGACCGGCGCCGCCTCCCCCTCTTCCGTGCGTCTCAGGCGCGCGGGCGGCCCATCGCCCGGTACGTCCAGCCCGCCGCCCGCCAGAGCGCCGAGTCCAGAGCGTTGCGGCCGTCGAGGAGCACCGGCGACGACACGACCGCGGCGAGCTCCGCCGGGTCGAGCTCCCGGAACTCCCGCCACTCGGTCAGGTGCAGCACGACGTCCGCGCCGCGCACCGCGTCCAGGGCCGTGTCGGCGTACCCCAGGGTCGGGAAGAGGCGGCGGGCGTTCTCCATGCCCTTCGGGTCGTAGACGGTGACCTGGCCGCCCTGGAGGTGTATCTGGCCGGCCACGTTGAGCGCGGGGGAGTCGCGGACGTCGTCCGAGTCCGGCTTGAAGGTCGCGCCGAGCACGGCGATACGGCGGCCCAGGAAGGAGTCCCCGCCGAGGGCCTCGCGCGCCATCTCCACCATCTGGCCGCGCCGCCGCATGTTGATCGAGTCGATCTCGCGCAGGAAGGTCAGCGCCTGGTCGACGCCCAGCTCGCCCGCCCTGGCCATGAAGGCGCGGATGTCCTTGGGCAGGCAGCCGCCGCCGAAGCCGACGCCGGCCCGCAGGAACTTGGCCCCGATCCTGTCGTCGTGGCCGATGGCCTCGGCCAGCTTGGCGACGTCGCCGCCCGAGGCCTCGCAGACCTCGGCCATCGCGTTGATGAAGGAGATCTTGGTGGCGAGGAAGGAGTTCGCGGCCGTCTTCACCAGCTCGGCCGTCGGGAAGTCGGTCACCACGAACGGCGAGCCCGCGCCGACGGGCACCGCGTACACCTCGCGCAGCGTCTTCTCGGCGCGCGCGCCGGACGAGGAGGGCGCCCCGGCCGAGGAGGGCACGCCGACCACGATCCGGTCCGGGCGCAGGGTGTCCTGGACGGCGAAGCCCTCTCGCAGGAACTCCGGGTTCCAGGCGAGGTCGACGCCCTCGGGCAGCAGGCCGGCGAGCCGCTCGGCCGAGCCGACCGGCACGGTCGACTTGCCGACGACCAGGGCCCCTTCGCGGGCGACCGCGGCGAGGGAGGCGAAGGCGGCGTCGACGTAGCTCATGTCGCAGGCGTACTCCCCGTGCTTCTGCGGGGTGTTCACGCAGACGAAGTGCACGTCGCCGAAGGCGCCGACCTCCTCCCAGGAGGTGGTGAACCGCAGCCGGCCGCTCGATCCCTCGATGCCGGCCACGTGCTTCGCGAGCAGGTCCTCAAGACCCGGCTCGTACATCGGGACGCGCCCGGAGGACAGCAGCGCGATCTTCTCGGGGACGACGTCCAGGCCGAGGACTTCGAAGCCCAGTTCCGCCATGGCCGCGGCATGGGTGGCGCCGAGGTAGCCGGTGCCGATCACAGTGATCTTGAGGGCCATGCGGTACTCCAGTGACGTCGGGCGGAATGCCTGCCCGAGCATAGTCGTGCCCTGGCCCGGCGCCGGGGAACGGCCTACTCTTTGGGTTACTTAACGGTAGTTAATGAATGTGGGAGTAAAAGTGGCGGGTTCGGCTGATTTCGACCTGTATCGGCCCTCCGAGGAGCACGACATGCTCCGGGAGTCGGTGCGTGCGCTGGCGGAGGCGAAGATCGCGCCGTTCGCGGCCGCGGT
>NZ_JBSGTX010000083.1:0-33488 GCF_053607625.1 Streptomyces sp. NPDC055103 | reverse complement strand
GCCTCCTGCGCGTCCGGCGACCAGGCCCGCGCATCCCCCACCAGATCACTCACACACCGTCAACGAGCCTGAACTCAAAGCGTTTCGGATCAATATGGGCGGCCGCACGAACCTCAGCCTCCCAAATATCGCTATCCAGATAGTGGGTGTACCCCTTACCTTCGGCGAATCCTCTCAGGCCATTCTTACGAAGCCCCAATGCCACGTCCGTCGGGCATCCACCAGAATTATGAACTAGGACCGGCGTGTCCCCGGCCAGCACATAGTACGTGTGCTAACGGACCCTTCCCTACCTGCGTTTTCGCAGGTCGAGTGGCATTTGGTGGGCCGCTAGGGTGCGGGTTCGGCCGGGGTTATTCGTGGTTGTTGCCGTCACTACTGCCGTCAAGGCTCTTGGCGACCATGCCCGCCCGGTCGCTTCTCGGCGGCTCGGCCGTCGGTTGTCGGGGCGGCCCTCGGTCCCTGTCGGCGTGCGGCGGGTGGCTGGGGCGTTGCTTCCCGCCGGTGGCGACGTCGGCCACCACCCTCGGTGAGCCTGGCGAGGGGCGTTGAGGGTCGGCCCCCTGGTCAGGGGCGTTTCAAAGTCCCGGTGATCACGTGAGTCCGCAGGTTGCGGCGGTGCGAGGGGTGCGGGCCGGACCGTCACGAACGCAACGAAGCTCCGGTTGTACGGGGTGACCTTCCCAAGTCGCCCTGAACCACCGGAGCTTCGATGTGCCGCCAGTCTGCCACCGTCTGCCTGACCAAGTCGCCCGCTGTGGACGGCGCGGCGGGATTGTCGCTGGTGGAACGGCTGCGGCTGCTGCCCGATCCGCGTCGGCGCCGAGGGGTTCGTCACCCGTTCGTGGCGGTGCTGCTGGTTGCCGCCTCGGCGGTGGCCGCCGGCGCCCGCTCGTACGCGGCCGTCGGCCAGTGGTCCGCGAACGCTCCGCAGCACACCCTCGCCCGCTTGGGCGCCCGGGTCGTGGGTGCCCTGGGCGTGCGCGTCGCACCGAGCGCCGCCACGGTCCGGCGGGTCATCGCCCTGGTCTGCCCAGGCGGCCTGGCCGACCTGACCGGCACCGATCCGGCCGGCTCGGACTCGGTGGCCGTGGACGGAAAGACCGCCCGCGGCTCCCGGCACGGCACCTCGCCCGCCGCTCACTTCCTGGCCGCGACGACCGGCGGCGGCCGGACCGTCACCCAGCTGCGGGTTCCCGGCAAGACCAACGAGATCACCTGCTTCACCGCCCTGCTCGCGCCCTACGACCTGACCGGGGTTACCGTCACGGCCGACGCCCTGCACACCCAGCGCGACCACGCACGGTTCCTGGTGGAAGAGAAGAACGCCCACTACCTGCTCGTGGTCAAGGCCAACCAGCCCGAACTGCACCGCCGGCTGCGGTCACTACCTTGGAAGGACTGCACGGCGCGCCGATACGACCGCGAGACCGGCCACGGCCGCAGGGAGACCCGCGCCACCAGGGCCCTCACTGTCACCGGCCTCGCTCTGGACTTCCCCCACGCCGCCCAGGCCGCGCGCATCCTGCGACACCGCACCGACCTCGCCACCGGCAGATGCAGCCGCCAGACCGTCTACGTGATCACGGACCTGACCTCGCAGGAAGCCTCGCCCGAGCGGCTCGGCCGCCTCGCCAGGTCGCAGTGGACCATCGAGAACCGGCTCCACTTCGTCCGTGACACCGCCTTCGGCGAGGACGCCTCGAAGATCCGCACCGGCCGCGGCCCCGAGAACATGGCGACCTTGCGCAACCTGGCGATCAACACCCTCCGCGCTGCCGGACACCACAACATCGCCGCCGGCCTCCGGCATGCCTCCTACGAGCCCTTCACCCGCCCGCTCGACCTCCTGGGCATCGCCTGACCAGCAGACTCACAAGATCATGAGACTTTGCAACACCCCTGGCCCCCTGGTCGGCCCTGTGCCTGCGATCCGACCGTAGGACGGTCGTAGGCGATAGCTTGCTGCGCGACGCGCCCGGACTCCACTGCCGCAATGTTCCTACCGCCGGACCGAATTACGTGCTACTCGGGCCTGAGGTTGGCCGTTCGCCGATGCTCGGCACGGGCGTCAGTTGCTCGCCCAACGGCGGGTCGGTCGGCGACGGAGGTCCGCTCGGGCGGTCCGGGTCCGCCTTGAACCTCGTAGAGAAAATCTGAACGCAGGCTCTCGGCCCGCTCTCAGCCCGCCCGGCGCGGCGGGTCAGCGACCCTACTGGTCGCCGCCCGTCTCCAGGGCATGGACGCGGTGACGGAGGTCGGCGATCTGCTCAACGGCGTCGGCCAGGGCACGTTCCAGCACCTCGACGCGGGCCACCGTTCCGCCTGCGGGTTCGGTCGCCTCCCTGCCGTCTTGGTCATCAGCCTCGGCCTCATGGTCGGGGTGGGCGACAAAGGCGCCCTTGCCGGGGCGGGAGACCGCCCACCCGTCCTGCTTCAGCAGGGTCATGGCCTTCTGCACGGTCAGGCTGGATGCCCCGAACTCCCGCATCAGCACGGCCTGCGTCGGCAGCGCGTCACCCGGCCGCAGCCCGCCGGAGCGGATGCGCTCGCGCAGGGTCTCGGCGATGACCTCGAACGTCAGCGGTACCCCGCTGCCCGCCGGCCTGCGCCCGCGCCGCGTCGTCACCACGCCTGGTCACCCACGCTTTCCACGCCCTCTACCAGCAATATCCGGCCCGTCCAAGCCGGGAAACCGACCCCACACTACCCGCGTCCCGCCACCCGCAGAAAGGAATGAGGAAGGATGTACTTGAATGCGCCCGTGAGCCGATGTTAACGTCACGCACCCGCCGGTGATCACCACCGCGCCCCGCCGGCCAAGCCCCCTGGTCCGGCCCCCGCGCCCACCTTCGAGGCGCCCCGTTCCCCTGTGAGCCGATCACTTCGGCCTGCCCACGCCACCCCGCGCCGTACCGCTTCCGCGCTCCCGCCGAAAGGCCCCGTTCCGCATGCCCACACAGCTCCAACTCCCGTACACCGCAACCGTTCCAACTGCCTCGTGTCCATCGTCGGCGTTCACGACACCGACCTGCCCGGCGGACATCACCGCCTTGGCGGCAGGGCGGTCGGCGCTGGAGCGCCGCGCCAGGCTCGCCGCCAGGCTGGCGAAGCTCGCCGCCGTCGGCCAACTCGCACCCCTCGCACGACAGATCAGCACGCTCGGCGGCTGCGCGCACCCGATCCGTCTCACCGGGCACCGAACCCGTCTGGACAGCGCGACCGGCGAGACCCTCGACCACTTCGACTCCGGCCGACTCCCGGCGGGCGAACTGCTGGTCCGCTGCGGCAACCGTCGCGCCACCCGCTGCCCGGCCTGCTCGACCGTCTACCGCTACGACACCTACCAACTCATCACCGCCGGACTTCGCGGTGGCAAGACCGTCCCCACCAGCGTCGCCGCCCACCCCCGCGTGTTCGCCACCCTCACCGCACCCGGCTTCGGGCCCGTCCACAACCAGCCCGACACCGGCCGCTGCCACTGCGGCCACACCCACCCCGACGACGACCCGCTTCTCGGCACCCCGCTCGACCCTGAGCGGTACGACTACGCGGGGGCGGTGCTGTGGAACGCGCACGCCCCGGCCCTGTGGGCACGCTTCACCACCCACCTACGACGCGAGATCGCCAAAGCCGCCGGGCTCACCCAGCGCAGCCTGCGCCACCACGCGACGCTCTCGTACGCCAAGGTCGCCGAGTACCAGAAACGGGGCCAGGTCCACTTCCACGCCGTCATCCGCCTCGACGGACCCACGGGCCCTGGCAGCACACCGCCCGCCTGGGCCACCACCCAGCTCCTCGGCCACGCCGTCCGCGCCGCCGCCGCACGCACCCGCGTCCGCCACGGGGGCGAACCGCCGAAGCAACCGCAGCTTGCCGGGGACATCCCCGCGCCCCAGTCCCAAAGCTCACATCGGGGTGGGCGGTTGGTGTTTCGGTTCGGGCGGCAGATCGACGTCCGGGCGATCCGCGGCACCGACTTCACCGGCGACGGTCCGGTCACCGATCGGCACGTCGCCGCCTACATCGCCAAGTACGCCACCAAGGGAGCCGAGACGACCACTGGCACCCTCGACCGCCGCCTCCGCTTCCTCGCCGAACTCGCCCAGTACGACATCACCGACCACGCCCACCGCATGATCCACACCGCCTGGCACCTCGCCACCAAGCGTCGGCACGCCCACCTCCGCCTGCGCCAATGGGCCCACATGCTCGGCTTCCGAGGCCACTTCTCCACCCGCACCCGCCACTACTCCACCACCCTCACCCACCTCCGAGCCGAACGCACCGCCTGGCGAGCCGGCCGACCCGACCCCCAGACCCCAGCCAAGGGTGGGACGCAAACCGGCCAGACGGTCGCCACTCCGGTCAGTGACCGCGCCGGACACCCCACTGACCCGGCCGCCGGTCACCGACCCGGTCACGGTCATTCCACCGGTCACCGACCCGGTCACCGCGATATCGCCGCACGGCCCGACGGTTCGGACACGACGCTGGTCATCTCCCACTGGCAGTACGCCGGAACCGGCCTCCTGCCCGAACTCGAACACCTCGCCAACCTCCTGGCCGTGAAACGGCAGACCCGACCCGAGCAACCGACCCGAACCCGACACTCGAAGCGCTCCTGTGACCGCGCCGGTCACCCGGTCGGGCACTCCACCGATCGGCTGACCAGTGCCGCCCGGGCGGGGGCCATCGCGTGACCGCCGGCACGGAACTGCTGACGGTTCCCCAGGTCATGGCCCGCCTCCAGCTCGGCCGTTCCGCCGTCTACGACCTGCTCCGCACCCGCCAGCTCGCCTCGATCACCCTCGGCCGCGCCCGACGCATCCCCACACACGCGCTCGCCGATTTCATCCGCACCCGCCTCGACCAGGAAGCCGCCTGATGACCACGCCCCGCGACAACCCCGCCTCCCGCCGCACCCGGGCCAACGGCGACGGCACCGTCTACCAGCGCAAGGACGGCCGCTGGGAAGCCGCCGGATACGTCCTTGCCCCCGGCAACGCCCGTCGCCGAGTCCGCGTCTACGGCACCACCCGCAAGGACGCCCTGGCCAAGCTCACCGAGAAGATCGCCGCCAGCAACCGCGGCCTCCCCGTCCCCTCCGTGCAAGGCAGCGTGGCCGCGTACCTGACGTACTGGCTGGAGAACGTCGCCCTCCACCACCTGCGCGAAACCACCCACACCCGCTACACGGCCTGCGTCGACCGGTACCTCGTCCCCGGCCTGGGCAAGAAGAAGCTGGCCAAGCTCTCCGCCAAGGACGTCCGCACCTGGCTCAACCAGCTCCGCACCGCGTGCCAGTGCTGCGCGCGTGGCATCGATGCAAGCCGTGATGAGCCCCGTTGCTGCGCCGTCGGAACGTGCTGCTCCAAGCGGCTGTCTCCGCTGACGCTCACCTACATCCACTCCGTGCTCAAGTCCGCCCTGGAGCACGCCGTCCGCGAGGAAGAGATCCCGCGCAACGTCGCCCGCAACGTCCGCACCGGCACCCCGCGGCCCCGGCGCTTCGAACCTTTCACCGCCGACGAAGCCCGCCGGCTCCTCACCACCGCCCAGGGTCACCGGTTGCACGCGCTGTTCGAACTCGCCCTCCACACCGGACTCCGCAAGGGCGAACTCCTCGGCCTGCGCTGGGAAGACCTCGACCTCGACGCCGGCACCGCCGCGATCCGCCGAACCTTGCAGCGCACCGCCGCAGGCGGGCTCACCACGCTGCCCACCAAGACGCGGGCCTCCGAGCGCCGCATCGCGCTTCCCACCCGCTGCGTCCAGTCGCTGAAGCTCCACCATGAGCAGCAGAAGGGCGAGCGTGATGCCGCGGGCACCACGTGGCAGCACGACGGGCACGTGTTCACCACGGCGCAGGGCCGACCGATCGACCCGACCAACCTCACCCGCGCCTTCATCACGCTCCTCCGCAAGGCCGGCCTCCGCCGCATCCGCTTCCACGACCTCCGGCACTCGACCGCCACCTTGCTCCTGGAGCAGGGGGTTGAGCTGGTCGTGATCAAGGAACTTCTCGGCCACGCCCACATCGGCGTCACCGCCACCGTCTACGCGCACGTCCGACTCCGCCTCCAGCGAGACGCCATCGACACCCTCAGCACCGCACTCGACAGCCCGGAGACCACCAAGACGGTCAGCTCCGACGGCGACGAGCCGCCACCCTG
This sequence comes from Streptomyces sp. NPDC055103, assembly GCF_053607625.1. Classification (NCBI taxonomy): domain Bacteria; kingdom Bacillati; phylum Actinomycetota; class Actinomycetes; order Kitasatosporales; family Streptomycetaceae; genus Streptomyces; species Streptomyces sp. NPDC055103. The sequence continues at coordinate 27,312 of NZ_JBSGTX010000083.1, read as the reverse complement.
CGCCGCCCTCGTCCGCTGACGTTGCCGTCAACTACTGCCGTCACCCCACGCAGAAGCCCCGCCAGGACGCACCTGGCGGGGCTTCATCTTTGCTGAGGCTATCTGACTTGAGTGCGATGAAATCGCTTTGAGCAACCACGTCTTGCGACTCAGCATTCGCAGAGTTTAACGCTCCGTAAACATCTTACGGAGATTCCCCGTCAGGTGTTCACGAATGCGGAACCCCTCTTGACCAGAGTAAGGCAGGTTTTCAACAAACGAAACCCTGACCAATTCCCTGACTGCGCAATCGCCATGCACGTACGCATCCTCGATGAAATTGATCAACCGAATCCCGATGGCTTCCTCGGTCGAACTCTGGCCAGCCTCACTGAACAAACCTACCGCCCATCGGACGACGTCTGCCAGGAAAACGTGGGAGAGGAACTCTTCGTAGAACTCCACATGCTCGGAATGCAAGCTCTCAAGCTGTGGAAAGTTCTGAAGGAGGCCATGAAAGAACTGATCTTCGTTCATCTCCATCAATTCCCTGCGAGGGCCGACTTGAGGTCGGCAAGTAGGCTTCTCGCCACGATCAAGTCGTGCGGGTCGCCGTCTCTGTGATTCCTTGATATCCACTTATTCAGCGCCTTGGCGTACTGGTTCCCCTTGGCTACATGGTTGCGGCCATGTACGAGTTGACCTGAGCTGAGCTCCTCGCGAATCGCCGACATCGTCGTACCATCTCCAGTTCGGGCCGTATTGGTCGTCCCCTTATAGAGATCGTCAACCAAGTTCTGAAGCTTGGAATCAGAGACGCTTGGCGTTGGCAGGATGCCGCAGTTGCTGTTGTGAACGAGTACCGGCGTCTTGCCCGCCAGCACATAGTACGTGTGCTACGCGACCCCTCCCCGCCTGCTTTTTCGCAGGTCAACGGTGGTTTGACGATCCGTCGACGTCCGTAGATGTGCGCTGAAGTCCGTGGTTGTTGCCGTCACTACTGCCGCCAGAGGTGTAGACCAGTCGTGCTGTTGTCGGCCGCGCGCGTGATCCTACTGCCATGCTCCGGGCTCGGCGCGGACGACGGTGCGGGTGGTCTGCTCGTACGACTGGTGGCCAGTCTGCGCGCAGTGTCCGGCGATCCAGCGCGTAAGTTCCTCAGAGGTGTGCAGCTCGCCGGACGCGGCGGCGCAGTCCCGTTCTTCGCCGGTGACGCAGACCGCCTCGAAGGTCGGCAGCGCCATGGGGTCGGTCACGGTGGTCACGTGGTACTCGCGGAAGCGGTAGCGGGTGGCCTTGCCCATCAGCCTTCCCCCCGCCCGCTGAGGTGACCGACGCTGGCAGGTTCACCCTCCTCAGCCGCCTCCTCCTGCGGCGCCGGGATGCGCTCTCCGCGCGACTGGGCGACCCTGAGCGCGTCCGACAGGGCCTCGGTCAGCCGGCAGGCGAGCCAGCGGTACTCGATCGCCGACTGCGCCTGGGCACCGGGGGTCAGGACGCCCCGGGCGTAATCCAGCAGCTCGTGACCCATGCCGAGTTGCACGGTTTCGATGCCGTCGGCGAGCGTCGAGATGTAGCCCTTGCCGTCGGTGCTCAGATAGCAGGGGCGCCCATCCTCGGTGGTCCATGGCAGCAGGCGGGGTCCCGCCATGCCCGACGCCGCTTCGTGCAACTCCCTGCGACGCAGACGGTCCGCGTCGCTCCTCGGCATGCCCATAGTGGATCTCCGGCCTTGGTCGCTGGAACAGGACACGGCGACCGTAACGACCTGACTACGCATCAATCCACGGATCCAGCAGGGCAGATCGCAACGCAAGGTCCGCGAACTGCCACGCTGCGTAGCACCTATCCGACGACGCCCAGGTAGCCGGCCATCTCGCGCATGTCGCTGGTCAGGGTGCGCTTACGCTTGCTCAGGATGTCCTGCATGGTCTCGGCCGCCGAGTTCTGGTGCCTCAGCCACTCGGGGGCGGCTTCACGAGCGCGGGTCAGCTCGTCCATGGCCGCCGACAGGTCTCCGGTTCGCGTGTGGGCGCGCGCCATGTCGAGGGTGAAGCGGTTCCCGTCGTTCGTGCTGGGCCTGCCCAGTCGCTTCCACGCCTTCGGCGACAGCTCGACCTCTTCGCCGGCCTTGCGCACCACCGCGCGGGCGTCCCCGATGACCATGGAGTCTTCGAGTGCCTTGATGGCGGCGGTCACCGGTCCGAAGACGGACCAGTGCCGGGAGACGTTGCGGTGCGCGGTGCCGACGGCGGTTGCCGCCACCCGCGCTGCCTTGCGGTACTCCTTGGCCTCGTCCGGGCGGTTGTTGCGTGCCGCCGCAGCTGCGGCTTCCATGGCCAGACCGCCCCACACCGCGTAGTGGTCGGGCTCAGCTCCGGTGATCTTCGGCTCCACCACATCCATGCTCTGGGCGGCGATCCGCTCCGCCTCCTCCAGCCGGCCTTGCCGCACCAGCAGCCAGCACATGCAGCCGACCCCGGAACCGGCCGCGAGCAGGTCCCCGCCCTCCCGCGCGTCCGCGATGGCTTCTCGCAGGGCCGTGTAGGCGATGTCGTACTGCCTCACCTGCGTGAGGTACGTGCCGGCCAGGCGCAACGCCTCGGCTCGGGCAAGCAGGGCTTGCCGGTGCTCGTCTCCGCTGTCGTAGTGGGCGACGGCCCGCGCGGCGTCCCGCAACAGGCCGGGCAGTTGGGCGGCGACGCTCTTGTAGCTGTCGGAGAAGTACAGCACCCGCGCGTCTCGAACCGTTCGCGCGTAAGCACGCAGGTTCGGTTCCTCGCCCACGGCCTGGGCGTCCTGGTCCACCAGCCCCACCGCCGGGGTTAGCGCGGCGCGAAGCTGGATGAGGTTGAGCCGGTTCGGCTCCTCCGCCCGTCCCACGGGCTCCGGTGCGTCGGACGCGACAAGTGCCGCCGTGGGGATGCCCAGAGCGCGGGCCAGAGCGTGAAGCGTCTCCATACGGACCGTTCCGCCTTGCTCGACCTTCCGGACCGTCGCCGGGGACAGGCCCGCCGCGTGAGCGAGCTCCTCCTGGCTCATCCCGGCGCGGCGCCGGTACTTCCGTACGTTGTCCGCGAGTTCCATCGTCATCTGCTCACCACCTCCAGCGCCACGGTACGCCTGATGGGCACCGGGCTCTCTGGGCAGATACCCACCCGAGACGGTGACCCACCGCCACGCGTAGCCTCGGGCACGCGGTTGACTGGAACGGCGCGGCGCGGGTGGGGTCGGCAGGTCGGCGGGGAGCCTCGCTCCGTGCCGGAGGCGACATCGGCCACCGTCCTCGGCGAGCCCGGAGATAGAAGCGGGTCGGACCCCTGGCCGACCCTGTTGCCCGCGATCCGGCCGTAGGACGGTCGCAGGCGACAACTTGCTCCGCGTCGCGGGCAAGGAGTCCATAGCCCACAACTTGCTCCCATCGGGCACCAGTCGAGCCCCCGCTCGCGACCCGGCGGACCGCTGACCGCCGACACCCGTGAAGACCTCGGGGCCGGTCCGACCCTGGGTCGGTCGGCGACGTCGGGCCACCTCCAGCGGGCGGGGCCCGCCTTGAACCTCGTAGAGAAAATCTGGACGCACAGCTCCAGCCCCTGGCGGTCCAGCGGGCGACGGGTCAGCAATCTCGCTCGGTGCCGCCCGCTTCGAGGGCTTCGACGCGGGCACGCAGGGCGGTGAGCTGATCAAGCGTCTGGGCCAGTGCCAGCTCCAGCGCCTCGACGCGCGCCGCCGTCCCGCCGACGGGCGCGGGCCCCGCCTCCCCGTCATCTGAGTCGCCGTCGGCGTCGGGGTGGGCGACGAAGGCTCCCTTGCCGGGGCGGGAGATCGCGTAGCCGTCCTGCTTCAGCAGGGCCATGGCCTTCTGCACGGACAGGCTGGAGGCCCCGTACTCCGCCATCAACACGGCCTGCGTCGGCAACGCGTCCCCGGGCTTCAGCCCGCCGGAGCGGATCCGTTCCCGCAGGGCCTCGGCGATGACCTCGAACGTCAGCAGCACCGTGCCGCCCGCCGGTCTACGCCCCCGCCGCCCCACCGTCACCGCAGGTCACCCCACCTTCTCTGCGCCTCTATCACCGAAATCCGGCCCGTCCAAAACGGAAGACCGGGGCCACAGTACTCGCGTCCCCACCGGCCACGAAATAGATGAGGAGGGATGCACTTGAATGCGCGCTTGAAGCGATGCTACCTTCACGCACCGCTGGTGAACACCACCGCTGACCAGGCCAGACGTCCCCGGCCCACCATCCGCGCCCGCCGTCACGCGCACCGTGCCCACGTGCGCCGATCACCCGGGTCGCCCCTCAATCGCCTCTCCTCTTCTCCCGACTCCTGCCGGAGGTCTGTCCCCATGCCCGCGCAGCTCCAACTCCCCACCCCCGCAACCACCTCCACTCCCGCGAACGGGGCGTTCGCCGCACCAGCGCTCACCACCAGCCCCGACACGTCCGCGAACAGGAACTCGGCGCTGGAACGCCGGGCGCGGCTGACCGCCAGGCTGGCCAAGCTCGCCGCCGCCGGATACCTCGCACCCCTAGCCCGGCAGATCGGCTCACTGGGCGGCTGCGCCCGCCCGATCCGCATGACCGGACACCGCACCCGCCTGGACACCGCCACCGGCCAGATCCTCGACCACCTCGAAAGCCGCCACCTGCCCGCCGGCGAACTCCTGGTGCGCTGCGGCAACCGCCGCGCCACCCGCTGCCCCGCCTGCTCCACCCTCTACCGCTACGACACCTACCAGCTCATCGCCGCCGGACTACGCGGCGGCAAGACCGTCCCGGCCACCGTCGCCACCCACCCCCGCGTCTTCGCCACCCTCACCGCCCCCGGCTTCGGCCCCGTCCACAACCAACCCGGCACCACCCCCTGCACCTGCGGCACCCGGCACGCCGACGACGACCCGCTCCTCGGCACCCCGCTGAACCCGCAGCGGTACGACTACACCGGCGCGGTGCTGTGGAACGCTCACGCGCCCGCGCTGTGGGCACGCTTCACCGCTCACCTGCGTCGCGAGATCGCCAAGGCCGCAGGACTGACCCAGCGCACCCTGCGCCACCACGCCACGCTCTCCTACGCCAAGGTCGCCGAGTACCAGAAGCGCGGCCAGATCCACTTCCACACCGTCATCCGCATCGACGGACCCGACGGCCCCAACAGCACCCCACCCACCTGGGCCACCACCCAGCTCCTCGACCACGCCATCCGCGCAGCCGCGAACCGCACTCGCGTCCAGCACCAACACCCTTCAAGGATCGGACAACCGCAGCCCGCCGGACACACCCCCAGCCCCGCCCCCGGGGCTGGGGAAGCCGACCAGGCGCAGGCGCCGGAGCCCACGGCGATCCGGTTCGGGCGGCAGATCGACGTCCGCGCGATCCGCAGCACCGACTTCACCGGCGACGCCCCCGTCACCGACCGGCACGTCGCCGCCTACATCGCCAAGTACGCCACCAAGGGCGCCGAAACCACCACCGGCACCCTCGACCGCCGACTCCGCTTCCTCGCCGAACTCGCCCAGCACGACCTCACCGACCACGCCCGCCGCATGATCCACACCGCATGGCACCTCGGCACCCGGCCCGAGCACGCCCACCTCCGCCTACGCCAGTGGGCCCACATGCTCGGCTTCCGAGGCCACTTCTCCACCCGCACCCGCCACTACTCCACTACCCTCACCCACCTCCGCGCCGAACGCACCGCCTGGCGCACCCGCCAACCCGAAACCGCTTCGACGCCGACCGACCCGGCAATGGTCGACCGGCACGCCGACCTGCCGATCGGTGGGGGCCAGTCGGTCACTGACCAGCACGGTGACCGCGAGGACCGCGCTGACCTGACCGCCGGTCACACCGAACCCTGCCCCGGTCACCGCGCGAAGAACGGGCGATCCGGCGGCGCGGACACGACTCTGGTGATCTCGCACTGGCAGTACGCGGGAACCGGCCTCCTGCCCGAACTCGCCCACCTCGCTGACCTCCTGGCCACCACACCGCGCCCCCGGACCGAGCAACCGAGCCGCCCCCGGCACGCACAGCGCTCCCGTGACCGGGCCGGTTACTCCACCGACCCGCTGACCACCGCCGTCCAGACGGGGGTGATCGCGTGACCGCCGAGTCCGAACTCCTCACCGTTCCCGAGGTCATGGCACGCCTAAAGATCAGCCGCTCCACCGTCTACGACCTCATCCGCACCCGGCAGCTCGCCTCGATCACCCTCGGCCGCGCCCGCCGCATCCCCGCCCACGCCCTGACCGCCCTCGTCCACCACCAACTCGAAGAGGCAGCCTGATGACCACCCCCGACACCAACCCCACTCCCGGTACTGGCTCGCGCAGGGTCCGCGCCAACGGCGATGGCACCGTCTACCAGCGCAAGGACGGTCGCTGGGAAGCCGCCGGCTACGTGCTGGCCGTCGGCGACACCCGCAAGCGCGTCCGCGTCTACGGTGCAACCCGCAAGGACGCCCTGGCCCAGCTCACCGAGAAGATCGCCACCAGCAACCGCGGCGTCCCCGCCCCCTCCGCGCAGGGCAGCGTCGCAGTGTTCCTCACCTACTGGCTGGAGACCGTCGCCGTCCACCGCCTCCGCGAGAACACCCACACCCGCTACACCGCCTGCACCCGCCTCTACCTCATCCCTGGCCTCGGCAAGAAGAAGCTCGCCAAGCTCACCGCCAAGGACGTCCGAACCTGGCTCGACCTACTGCGCACCACCTGCCAGTGCTGCGCACGCGGCCTCGACACCGCCCGCGACCAGCCGCAGTGCTGCGCCGTCGGGAAGTGCTGCTCCAAGCGGCTGTCCCCGCTGACGCTGGCCTACGTGCACTCCGTGCTCAAGTCCGCTTTGGAGCACGCCGTCCGGGAGGAGGAGATCCCGCGCAACGTCGCCCGCAACGTCCGCATGGGCACCCCGAGGCCCCGCCGCTTCGAACCCCTCACCGCCGATGAGGCGCGCGGGTTCCTGGCTGCCACCCACGGTCACCGGCTGAGCGCGCTGTTCGAACTCGCTCTGCGCACCGGGCTTCGTAAGGGCGAACTCCTCGGCCTGCGCTGGGAAGACCTCGACCTGGCCGGCGGAACCGCCAGCATCCGCCGCACCCTCCAGCGCACCAACTCCGGCGGCCTGACCGCCCTCCCAACCAAGACTCAGAGCTCCGAACGACGGATCGCCCTGCCGACGCCGTGCGTGCGCTCACTCGGACAGCACCGCGACCGGCAGCGCCAGGAGCGCGAAGCAGCAGGTTCGGGCTGGAAAGGCAGCGGCTACGTCTTCACCCGGCCAGACGGCTCCCCGATCGAGGGGGCCACCCTCACCCGGCATTTCAACACCCTGCTCCGCCGGGCCACGCTCCGCCGCATCCGCTTCCACGACCTCCGGCATTCGGCGGCCACGCTCCTCCTGGAACAAGGCGTCGAGCTCGTCGTCATCAAGGAACTCCTCGGCCACGCCCACATCGGCGTCACCGCCACCGTCTACGCCCACGTCCGGCTCCGCCTCCAGCGCGACGCCATCGACCTCCTCGGCAACGCCCTCCGCGCCCCCGCCACCCGGCCCGACGACGGCGACGAACCGCCGCTTTGTGCAGCACCCGTCCGCTGACGTTGCCGTCAACTACTGCCGTCAAGACACCGAGAAGCCCCGCCGGAGCATCCTCCGGCGGGGCTTCTCCTATCTCGTAAGGAGAGATTCCTTAACGATCCGAACCGCTAATTCAGATCACCAAGAATTCCTCCCGGACCTCCAGCCTCGAAGATTCCTTCGAGAGCCAGGGTCATGGCCGAAATTCCCCCGTCTCGCACGATCACCAAATCCGGACACTGGAAATACTGGCCGCCTTTATTCTCGCCAGTTCCAGCCCATCGATCCATGATGCGAGCGATCTCGGAGAGCGTCATGAAAGTTGCGCTCCACCTGGTTCCGTCAGACGCGGTGATCTCAGCATCAACGTTCTCCACCGTCTCGGCCCGCTCGTCGGCGCCGAGCATGAAGAGGGCCTCAAACTGGGCCTTCCTGACGATCGTGAAGGGGCTACTGTCCATAGAGCTGCATCAGCCTTCCGATGACCTTGGATTCGTTACCCTTGTCGGACTTTCCTACGATTTGAATGCCACCGTCGACATTTCGGAAGAAAAGTCGTCCGCCATTAGCCCCGCGCGCATAGGTCACGTCGGTCCCAGCAAGCGCCTTGCTGCCAATTCCTGGATTCATATTCCCCTGAGACAGCTGGCTGAAGAGATTATCCAGGTCTCGCTGGACTGCCTGATTCTTCCCCGCCTGCTCTGCCGCCTTGGTCAGCAGGGTGTCATCCCCGATAGCTGACGACATCGTCAGACAGTTGGAATTATGCACGAGTACTGGCGTGGCACCGGCCAGTACATAGTACGTGTGCAGGTCATCGACAGTCAGGTTGTACGTCCGAGCTTTGCTCGTGAATCCACGGTTTGCCTCTATGGCGACCGTCTGGCCCGTGTCCGTGAGGAGCGTCATTCCTTGGGACAGATCACCAGCTTCTACCCAGCGCCGGACTGACGGTGACCAAAACGGATGCTCGTGTGTCGCTGTGAGCTTCTTCGTGCCGCCGGATGTCGCAATGGACAGCTCATTGAATTGCTTATCATCTTCGGTGACGATGAGATGGGTGACCTTCCGGGCGCCGGACTCGCCCGTTAGCGGATCGGTTGCGCGTACTTCATCTCCGACCTCAACATCCTCGATGTCCTTTGTTGCACCATCGGCCATGAGTACATCGGTCCCGGCCAAGAAGCACTTGCACCTTGCCCCCAATGCGCGAGCCAAAACGATATCGAAGCCCGGATTTCCGCAGATTGCACATGTGTCGATAGTGCCGATGCTCTTGACATGCTTGAAGCCGCCATAGAAATTTCGAATTTCGGTACACGTGTCGTTCGCTCCGCTAAATCCACAGCGCTCACGATAGTAGAGTTCGAGGTTCAGTTCGTAACTCAGGTGGTCGTAGTAGCCCTTATTTATTTGCCTGAGTTGCTGTTCAGTCGGATAGCCCGAGGTGATGTACTTCTTGGCGATCTTCTCGGGTAGCAGGGTGGCCGCACCATTGCCGAGGTCTACGACGCCGGTGAAGCCAGGCGACGCGAAGCCTTCGTGACAGTCCGTATCCCGACACTCGCTCGATCCGGTGGTTTTCCGGTCCAGGTCCTTGTTGTTGCTGCCGTCGTTGTTGAAGCTCAGTGCGTCACAGGAGTTCCCCCCAGCCCCGCAGATTTCGCGCAGCCCGGTGGGGTCACTGACGCTGACAGGGCTGTTACTCGCGTAGGTGTACCCGTTCGCTTGGAGCGGGTCGGTGAAGTCGATGATGGGGTCGGCGGAGAGGAAGCGGCCGGTGTTCTGGTCGTATTCGCGGGCGCCGATGTGGGTGAGGCCGGTGGTGGTGTCGTCGATGCCGACGCCGAGGTAGCCGCGCTTGTTGGGCCAGTTGGCCGGCTTGGCGCCGCGGAATTCTCCGTAGGGCTTGACGGCCCGGCGGGTGACGGGCTGGGTGCCGCCGGCTTCGACGGTGGTGTGGGCGGTGCCCAGGTGGTCGGTGAGGAGGGCGTTGAGTTTGTGGCCGGTGGTGGACTGGTTGGTGGTGGTGCGGACAACGGTGGGTGTGCCGGCCTGGCCGTAGGAGCGGGAAGCCCGCGTGATGAGGCCGACGGAGTCGGTGGTGAGTTCGGTTTCGCCGAGGTACAGGGTGCTGCCGGTGGACGAGTTCTCGAGGATGCGGTTTCCGTCGGCGTCGTAGACGTAGGTGGTCTTGACGCCGTTGGCGGTGTTCGACTCGAGCTTCTGCTCGTATGTCCACTTCAGGTCCTGGTCCGGGGAGGCGCCGCCGGGCAGGTCGCGGGTCTTGGTGGTGCCGGTGCTGTTGTAGGTGTAGGTGCTGCCCTTGCCGGTGGGCGTGGAGGTGACGGAGGTGAGGGTGTGGGGCTGGGTGGTGCTGTGGTTGTAGGTGTAGGTGGCGTTCTTGCTGGTGTCGCCGGCCGGGTCGTGCTCGGTCATGGTGGCGCGGTTGCCGACCCAGTCGTAGGTGAACGACTGGCGGTAGGCGGCCGAGCCGGTGACTGCGGTGCCAGAGGCGACGGTGCCGGTGAAGGGTGCCGTGTTGGCGAGACCGGCGGGTGCCGCTCCTGCCTGGTGCGGGGCGTCGGCGACCGGGCCGCTGGAGGGAGTTCCCGTGCTGCTGTAACCCCAGGTGGCTCCTGAAGCGGCCTTGCAGCCGGTTCCGTTGCCGTCGGGCTTGATGTTGGAGGTCCAGGCGTTGACCAGTTCACCCATGGCGTCATAGGTGAAGCACTGGTTGTCCCAGGTCGTGAGGGTGGGTGTCACCGCGTCCTGTCGGGCGCTCGCGGTGATCATGCCGGAGGTGTCGTAGGCGTAACCGGTGTCCGAGATGCGGTGGGGGCCGGCGGTCTCCCGGTCGGTCACCGTGCGCTGGAGGCGGCCGGTGTGCTCGTCGATGAAGTTGGTCGTCCAGATGCGGTAGGGCTGCGCGCTGGAGACGCTGCGCAGGACCTCGCCGTACGGCGAGTAGGTGGCATCCGACGTGTACCAGGCGGCGCCGGAGGTCGACTCGGGCAGGCCGTCCTCGTTGTAGCGGGTGATGACCTTCTCCGCCGCCAGGCCGCCCTTGGCGGGCAGCGTGACGGAGAGGGGCTTGCCGGTGAGTGTGTAGGTGTAGCTGTAGGCGTACGTGCCGGACAGGCCGGTGGTCATGGTGTTGGCGGGGATGACCACCTGGCGGCCGGTGGGCCGGTACTCGGTGTCGTAGCCGGTGACTTTGGTGATGTAGTCGCCGGTGGCGGTGCGCCGCTTGGACTCGGACGGAAGCCCGAGGGCGCCGGCCGGGTCGTAGGTGTACTCCTTGACGGGTGTGGTCAGCTTCGAACCCTCGCGTACCGCGGTGACACGGCCGAGGACGTCGTAGTCGGTGTACGTGTACTGATCGAGGTCGTCGGAAACGATGTTGGGACGGTCGGCCTGGTCGTAATCGGTCTCCGTGGTGCCCGTGTCCGGGTCGGTTGACGAGGTGACGCGGCCACGGGCGTCGTAGATGTAGGTCCAGGCGTTGCCGGCGGGATCGGTGACCTTGTCGCGGTTGCCGCGCTTGTCGAAACCGTACGTGGTGGTGCGGTACGTGCCGGCGCCGGTGTGGTGCCTGATGGCGGTGACGCGGCCCAGGGCATCGGTGGTCGTGGTCGTCGTGGGGACGGTGGAACCGGCCGGGTCGACGGCGACCGTGGTGTCACCGTAGGTGGTGGTGGTCCAGGCCTGGCGGACCTGCCCGTGGTACGGGATCTGTCTGACCGGGCGTTCCATGCCGTCGTAGACGGTCTTTACACGGCTCTTGACGAGCGTTGGGGACTTGACCTGGAACAGGTCGGTCGCGGGTTCGCCCTTGACGAGATAGCCGCCGGTCTGCTCGGAGACCAGGCCGTGGTCGTTGTAGTAGGTGTCGGTGACGACGCGTCCGGGGCCGTGGGCCTCGGACTGTGTCTGGACCTGGCGCATGAGGCCGTCGTAGAGCGTGACCTGGCGGGCGTACGTGCCGTCGTCCTTGAGCGTCTTGACGGTGGTAGCCGCCGGGTTGGTCTTGCCGTCGGAGGCGACGGTCGCGGTCTGGTAGGCGATCTCGACGCTGGGAGTCTGGGTGCCGGTGGAGCGGGAGGGTGACCAGCCCTTGGTGAGGCGGCCGAGGTGGTCGTACTCGGTGCGGGTGATACGGCCGTTGGGGTCGGTGACCGTCAGCGGCAGCGCGCGGCCGGGGTCGAAGGTCGTGGTGGTGGTGTGGCCCTTGGCGTTGATCGTCTTGACGGAGGTGACCGGGCCTCCGGCGTCGCCGGGGGTGTACTGGGTTTCGACCTTGCTGGCGTCGGGCTTGATGACGGTGCGGATGCGGCCGAGCGGGTCGTAGGTGGTGCTCGTGGTGATGGAGTGGGTGGTGCCGGTGCCGTCGATTTCGTCGACGTCCGTGATCAGGCCCTTGGTGGGGGTCGCGCCGTGGGCGAGGTCGTCGTAGCGGGTCTCGATCGAGCCCTTGAGTTCGGTGGCGGGATCGGCGTTGGCGTGGCCGGTGCAGGTGGTGGCGGTGGTGCGGATGCTGCTGGGGAGTCCGATCAGCCACGCGCCGGTGTTGTGGACGTAGGCCGTCTTGGTGCAGGTGGGTTCGGAGAGGGTTTCGCTGGTGCCGTTGTGGGTGACGACGGCGGTCTCGACTGCGGTGGGCAGACCGTAGGTGGCGTCCCGGTCGAGAGTGGTGGTGCGGACGCCGCGCCAGCCGCTGCCGACGGCCTGGATGGTGTCCGTCTTCTTGACGCCCGTGCGGTAAGCGCGCAGGGCGGTGAGGGTGGTGCCGTCCTCAGCCTGCCGGGGGCGTGAGGCGGTCTCGACCGCTGCGTCGGGGAAGGCTCGCGTCCGGCTCTTGAAGACCGGCGCTGTCTCGGGCTTGTTGTCGAGGTAAGTACGGGCCTGGTCGGAGTCGAGGAAGGTGAGGGTCTCGGCTGTCATGCCGGCGTACTGGGCGATGTCATCGGCGAGGAGGACGGTGCCGTCGACGGAGTCCTTGACCTCGCCACCGATGCCCTGGAAGTAACGGGTCACGGAGCGCGACTGCGACAGGGGTGCGTGGGGCGGTTCACCGGGCTTGGGGGCGGTGAAAGGGGGCCTCGTCATGGCGCCCTTGGTGACGGTGACCTGGCGGTAGCCGCGCCAGTCGCTGTAGGTACGCAAACCAGGGCGGAGAAACTCGTCGTCGCTCTGGGCCCAGGCCGGGCTTGAGTAGCCGTATGTGGTCTTGATGGGCTGGCCGAAGATGGCGGCCACCTTGTCGGTCTCGGTGACCGAGGCGACGACGTACTTGTTGAACCAGGCCTTGGTTGGGGTCTCCTCCTCGCCGTCGGGGGACCACCGGACGGGGTAGCAGGTGCCGTTGCGCCTACCTAGGTCGACCGGAGGCTGGATGCCGCAGCCGCCGGTGTACTCGACCTCAATGTCGGCGCCGGCTTCGGTGACGACGGTGCCGATGCGGGGCCGGGTGAAGCCGGGGCGCTTGTCGGTGGTACTGCTGCGGACGAGGTTGGGGAGCTGCTTGTCCTTGAGGCGGGCGCTCAGGGGGGATCTGGCTTTGACCGTGTAGTGGGCGAAGCTGACGCCGTCCTTGGTCTGGAGGGTGCCGGTCGTGTCGCCGGGGCCGTAGCCGGCGCGGGTGAGGGAGTTGAGCCAGAGGCCGGGTGCGGTGTCGTACCAGTCCTCGGGGAAGGAGTGGTTGAGGGTGTAGGTGTCGACCTTGCCCAGGCCGGTCTGGCCTGCGCGGGCGGCGTTGGTGGTGACGGTCTTGAGGCGGACCTGGGTCCAGAAGGACGGGAAGCCGGGGCAGAGCTTGGACGTCGCCGCACAGTTGAGGGAACCAGGGGTGTCCCACCAGGGGCGGTAGGCGGTGGGGTCGCTGGGCTTGAAGTTGGCCGCGTCGCAAGCAGTTGTGGACTTCAGGCAGCGCTGGTCGACGCCGAAGGCGACGGTGGCGGACGGCTTGGCCAGGTCGGCTGCGCGGAGGCCGTATTCGATGGTGGTGGGGTAGGCGGCGCGTTCGTATGACTCAGGGGTGGCGCGCTTGCTGCGGACGGCGTAGTAGTTCGTCTCCTGCTTCCAGTTGACGATCATGACGTTGCCGTGGAGGTCCTCGACCTTGTCCAGGCCCCAGCGCCATGCCTGCTGCTTGCCGGCTCCGCACCGGGAGTCGGCGAAGGTGGTGGAGTGGCAGGGCTCCTCGCGGTGGTTACCGAAGACGGGGGCGGTGGAGACGGAGTTGGTGTCGGCGTGGCCGCCGCCCACCTTGTTGAGGCCGAAGTGGTACTTGGTGCCGTCGGTGGTGGTGACGGTCCAGTACTCGCCGTTGTCGTCGCCGTTGGTGCCGCCGGTGTGGCGCTGGACGCGGGTGCCGTCGTCGCGCTGGGGGCGGTAGGTCTCGACGTCGGTTTCGGGGTTGCTGGTGGCTGGGGCGTCGCGGACGAGTTCGGTGGTGCTGCCGCCCAGGGACATGACCGCGTTGTAGGACACCCAGCACAGGTCGCTGGTCTTGTCGGCCTTAGCCGTGTTGTTTGGGGCGACGGTGGTGTCGGGGTCAACCTTGAGCGCGTGGGTGTCGTCCTTACAGCTGCGGTAGCGGCGTTCGATGAAACCGGGGCTGTAATCCCAGCCCTCGCCGATCCAGGACGCCTGGGGGGAAGAGACGGCGGTCTTGCCGTCGACGGCCTGGGAGTTGTAGGAGAGCGTGACGTTCGGCGCGGGGCCGGCCGGGGCGGGCGGCATGGCCATCGGGTAGGACCAGGTGAACGCGCCGGAGGAGCCGCCCGCGGTCCACTTGCCGCTGGAGGCCAGCGGGGTGGCCTTGAAGGATCCGCCGGGGCCGGAGCCGGAGTCGACGGCGCCGATGACGGCCTTGTCTCCGCCCGTGGCGGTGGGGGTGGCGGTGGTGTAGGAGGCCTGCATGATCGCCGGGCCGGACGGGGCGGTGGCAGCGGCGATGGCGGGGGTGACGGTGCCGTCGGCCGCGGTGTCGACGGTCGCCGTCACGGTCTGGGCGACGGGGTCGTTGACGGTCTCGAGTTCCTCGTACTCCTGGCACGCCTCATCGAGAGGCGTGGAGAGGTAGCACTCGGGGAACTGGACCAGACGCAGGCGCGAGGACCAGTCGGCTCCGTGGAGGTTTTCGAAGTTCTTGTACTGGAGGCCGACGGAGAGCGGGACGGAGCCGGTGGCGGGAGCCTGGACGGTGATGAGGGCGCCGACCTTGAGGGCCTCCTCGACGCCCTTGTCGATCTCGGCAGCGCGATTGACAACGCTGAACTGCCAGGTGCCAGTGGGTGCGGGCTGACCCGCTGCCTGTCCGGCGAGGATGGGGAGGGTCGGGATCTGGGTGAGACCGTCTGTCTCGGCCGTCGTCGTCGCCGTCGTGGTATTGGTCATCGAGGCCGGGCTGACGGCGGATCCGAAAGTGAACGGCTCGGTGTCGGCGGCCGGGGTGATCGTGGTGCCGGCGGGTGGCTGCTGCAGGTCGGCGGGGACGTCGGCCTTGAGCGTCTCGAGAGTCTTCTCGAACGTCTGGCCGTCGATGGGCTTGTCGACCTCGATCGCTTCGAGTGCGAGGGGATCGGCATCGAGGGTCTCGCGTCCGGTCTCGACGTTCGCCGGGTCCGGTGGCATGGCCAGGGACTGGGCGGGCAGCAACCCCACCAGCAGGGCGGCACCCAGGGCGGGTATGACCATGCGGTGGGCCCGACGGCGGGCGTGGCGATGGCGGGCGAACAAGGTGGGGTACCTCCGGACCACTTGGAGCGGCAGCCGGAGACGCACCGCAGGTGATTGCACTTCAGATTCCGCAGATTCTGCGTGCACTTGGTGAAGGAATTCCAGAGATGGTCCATACCACGTGACTATTGTCACGGGACGTAATCGTCCGGGTGCGGACGGAGAGCCTGCTATTAGGCGTCATCTGGCATTCGCTCAGGTCAGTGCAGAAAGTACGCCAGAAGAGCGTGATCTCTACATCTAGTTACGAAGCAACCGATCGCGATGATCTTTCGTCCTGGTTTCTCGCAATCCATCCCGTGGAGGCAGAGGTAAACCTGCCGAACACGGCTTTCACGTCCCCGCGGTTAGTGTCCGCGGGCGGCGCATGGAAGGTCCGGCCGACTTCCGGCGGCAGGGTGACGTCCCGGGGTTGATGGGTCATCATCGGCTCGCCCAGCCATGCCTGCGCGGAATGGTGCTCCGACCCGGACTCCCTCGCTCATGACGTCATGGCCGGCTTCGTGGTTTCAGCCGGTGCCGTGAGAGCCCGGAATGCTGGGAAAAGGGGTCCTCACCCGATGAGACAGACATGGCAGCGGCCCTCGGCCCGGCGCGTGAGCGCCATGGTGGTCGCGGCCGCGCTCGCCGCGGGCGGCATCACCTACGCGGGTTTCCAGGCGGCCGACCCCGCCGACGAGGCGACGACCCTGCCGGTAGACGGCGGGAGCGAAGACCGCAAGTCGGCGATGCAGTCGGTGAGTCAGACCGCAGCGGTTTCGTTGGCCCGCAGGACCAACAAGTCGGTCGAGGTCACGGAGCTGCGGACCGTCCGCTCGACGACGTGGGCGCGTCCGGACGGGCTGATGACGAAGAAGCTGTACTCCTCGCCGGTCTGGGCCAAGGTCGGCCAGGAGTGGAAGGCGATCGACACCACGCTGAAGCGGGCAGGCAAGGGCTGGGCGCCTGCGGCCACGAACACCCGTGTGGTGTTCTCCGGCGGCAGCACCGGTGGCGAGCAGCGGGCGTCGCGCGGGCAGGTGCGCCGGGTCTCACTCGTCAAGGGCCTGAAGGCTGAGACGGAGCCGGGTAGTCCGCTGGTCACACTCACCGTCGGCGGTACGGTCGAGATCCCCGAGCTCCACGAGATCCAGCTGACCTGGCCGGGCCCCGTGCCCGCGCCGGTCATCGACGGATCGCGAGCTCTGTATCCGGAGATCTTCCCGGGCGCCGACCTGGTCCTGACGGCCGAGGACGACGGCTTCGCCCAGCTCCTCGTCCTGAAGAACCGAGAGGCCGCCGCGGACCCACGGGTCGCGCAACTGACGTACGGGCTGGCCTCACCCACGCTCACGTTCCGCCTCGACCCGCAATCCGGCATCGTCGCCGCCGAGGACCTCGACGGGCAGGAGGTCGCCCTGTCGCCGACCCCGCTCATGTGGGACAGCAGTGGCGCCCCGGCCGTCACCGACGGTGAACTCGGCGCATCCTCCCAGCCGACCGCCTCGGAGTCCCTGCAGACGCCGGCCGCCACGAGTACCGCCCCGGAACCGAGCTCCAGCACGAGCACCGACGCCCTCGCCGACGACAACGTCGACCCCGAAGCCGAGGTCTTGCCCACCGCCACGGACGAAGTCGTCCCCACCCTCACCGAGGCACCTCTTCCGACCGTACCGGCGGAGCCGACACCCGCGCCCTCACAGACCGGCGACGCGGCGACGCTGAGCCTGCCACTGCTCAACGGCCCCTCCCCGGAGTCCCGCGGTGACGTGGTCGAAGCCGACCTCGGGGACGGCACCTGGCTGCTCACCCCCAGCCTGGACTTCCTCAACGACCCGGCCACCGTCTACCCCGTCTTCATCGACCCCACGGTCAAGAAGCACACCCAGGACTGGACCACGGCCTACAGCCGCCACCCCAACGCCACCTTCTTCAACGGCAAGGACTTCAACCCCAGCGGCAGCCACGAAGCCCGCGTCGGCTTCGAGTCCGACACCTGGGGCACCTCCCGCTCGTACTTCAACATCGCGTTCGACAAGAACCTCAAGGGCGCCACGATCCAGAAGGCCACCCTTCGGATGCTGGAGACGTACTCGTGGTCCTGCAGCGCGCGTGCCATGTCCGTCCACGTCACCAGCCCGATCAACGGACGTACCAACTGGAAGAACGCGCCCGCCCTGACCGACGCCAACCTGGCCTCGCCGTCACGGAGCTTTGCGCACGGCTACAAGACGTACTGCCGCGACGACTACGAGACCTTCGACGTGAAGGGGGTCGCGCAGAAGGCCGCTGACCAGGGCAAGGCCACGATGACCTTCGGGCTGCGGGCCCGCGACGAGAAGTCGCAGTTCGCGTGGAAGAAGTTCCAGGCCGACGGTGACAACGCCCCCGTCCTGGAGCTGACCTACAACCGGCCCCCGACCGCTCCCACCAACCTCGACCTCGGCCCCGACTTCAAGTGCACCACCACGCCCCCCTACGTCAGGGTCGGCTCCTCCAGCATCACCTTCACCGCCAGGTCCACGGATCCCGACGCGAACCTGGACTACCTCGACTTCACCATGTGGCCGACCGACAAGTGGTCCACCACCGGCGACATGCTCAAGTCCACGGGCACCGTCTCCGTCGGCGCCGACACCGACGCCGCCACACGAACCACGCCGGGTTTTGTCACCAGCGGCCTGGTGAACAACACCGTCTACTCATGGCTCGTGCGGGCCGTCGACGCCGCCGGCAGCACTTCGGCATACAGGCCGACGGTGCCGTGCCGGTTCGTCTACGACAGCGTCGCCCCCAAGCCTCCCCGGGTCACCTCCACGGACTTCCCCAACGCCGACGGCAACGAGAACGGCTTCGGGAACGAGCCCGAGGACTCCAACTGGTCGAAGATCAAATTCGGCACCGCCGGAACCTTCAAGTTCCAGGCCCTGGACACCGACGTCATCCGCTTCGAGTACGGGTTCAACGCCAACAGCTACCCCCACTCCATATCCCGGACCGCCGGCGCCTCCACCTCGACCATCACCACGTTCTCGGGAGCCAAGCCCCCCACTGCCGGGCCCAACGTGCTGTACGTACGGGCTGTCGACGGAACCGGTCACGTCTCCGAACCCACCAAGTACTTCTTCTACATCACCCCTCGCGATCAGGCGGACGCCCCCGGCGACGTCACTGGCGACGGGCTGCCCGACCTGTTCACCGTCCTCTCCAGCAACAACCTGCGCATGTCTCCCTCCCAGGGCGACAACGGCACTCCGCCCAAGGGCACGGGCAAGATCGACTACACCATGTCCGGCGCCTACCAGCTGAACCCCGCCAAGGACCCCAACGGCGGCGACAAGGAACCCGAGTTCACCGCGCCCCCATCGGGACACTTCAAGGGCGCCCTGATCACCCACAACGGCGATTTCTACGGCGGCGACGGCCTGCAAGACCTCATCGTGCGCCTAGGCGACAAACTGTGGATCTACCCCGGCGACGGATACGGCGCGGTCAACATCACCAAGCGCCGCGAGATGCTGCTCCCGTCCAATGCCCCCGCCCCCTCGACGCTGACCCAGATCGTTGCCGTCGGGGACGTCACCGGGGACAAGCTCCCCGATGTGTTCGCCACTGTCGGCGATGAGCTGTGGGCCTTCATCGGATACACCGGTGCCACCTTCTCGGAAGCCCGCATGCTGACCAGCGCCCCCTGGGCAGACCGCGATGTCGTCTCTGTCGCCGACTTCGGCGGAGACGGGGTCCCCGACCTGCTCTTCCGTAGCGAGCAAGTCGGTCGCGGACTTCTCCTGCGCCACGGCAAGCCCGCCGCCGGTGGCGGCGTCGACCTCACGTCGCTGGCCGCCGCCGTCAACTCCAAGACCGGCGATGACGAGATCTACGGGACGACCGGATGGACGGCAGCCGCGATGCCCTTCGTCATAGGAACCCCCGACGTCAACGGCGACGGTATCTCCGACATCTGGGCCATCGCAGCCGACAAGACGATGTACTTCTACCCCGGCACCCGCACCGCCCACGGCGCCCGTATCACTGCCACCTGGATCAACTGGAAGGACAGCCTCAGCGTCGGGTGACCAAGAGCATGTGAGAGGGCGACCACACCCCGCGTCGCCCTCTCCTCGTCTACCTCAAGGAAGGCCCACGACGCGCCCCGGTCCCGACACGGCTACCGGGCCACGGCGAGTGCGAGGCAAGGGGGGAGCGGTGTCTGTGTGATGGCGCAGACACAAAGGCCATGGTGTGGCGAACGCCTAACGGTCTCCGATGGAACGGGATCGAGGCGGACCCAGCTGGATGGAATCGGACGGATATGTCCGACCCTTCGGTATCGTCGCAGGTGAGGCGCGTCACCGAAATGGGTTCGAGTCCCACCCGCCCCACCATAGAAAAACGTTCTGACCTGCGAAAACGCCCCTGGAGGGGTGTTCCCGCGTGCGGCGATCGCCTCTCATCGGTGCGGCGAGACGGACGCCCCTGATCTGCCTCGCCGGGCCCCGACCTTCTTGACCTGGGGTTTTAGGCGGAGCGTGGGTGTGAAGCCACGTCGATGATCCCACGGCGATCCCACGGCTCCCGCGTGTGACACGCCGCACACCGCGCCGAATATCCGTGGCCCCCCGGTCGCCTTGTGGCGCTTCTCTCCGACGGCGCGGTCGTCTCCTCTGCCGGCGAGGGCGGCGAAATCGAGGCGAAACACCGAGACCGGATGTCGGCCTACGCGGCGGCCTTCGCGGACACGATGGCCGTCGCCCGCGAGCAGGTCACGTACCTCGACGGCCTGCGCGTCGAGACCCGTCTGCAGCGCGAGCCGGCGGAGGCGATGGCACCGTACGACGCCCTGATCTGCCCGACGACCGTCGTGCCCAGCCTGCCCGCCGGCGACGACCTCCTGGGCCGCCTGGTGGTGAACGGCGAGGAATCGTCGGCCGCACCTACGACGACCCGGCCGTCTTCCGCGTCGGCAAGGCCCTGGACCTACACCCCGGACCACCGGCCGACCGACCGGTAGACAACCCTCACCCGCCATTGCGTCGGCCGTGGACCGGTCGCACGTGATCGTGGACTCGCCACCGGGAGGCTCCATCGCGCCGGCACGCAGGTGGACGAGGCCGAGGCGGTCGACGCCGTCCGACGGCCCGACCGGGCCCTGCGCGAGTGGATGGACCTTGTCGCAGGTCTCGCGGGTGGTGCTGGTGAGCGCGGCGAGCTGGTCGTGGGTGACCACCCCTTACGTCGACGGACGGGCGACAGACGCGGATACGGCTCTTCGGACCTGGGCCTCGGGCCGGATGGGAGGCAGCCCGACCCGGCACCGATGGCGCGAGCAGGTCCGTGTTCACCCTCCGGCCGGCTCCTGCCGGTACCGAACTCGGATGTCTCCAGGTCGCCGGTGGCGCCCGCCGTTGAAGCTGACCTCTGATGTGTACACCGACTTCCCGGCCGACGAGAACTCCGCCCCGGATCTCGCGATCCTGCGGGAGGACGCGTAGAAGCAGGGCGAGCGCCACAGCTTCGAGGAAGTGCTGTTGATCGCGGAGGTGGTGTCCGTGTCCTCGGCGCGCAAGGACTACGACGACTGCACCGCCAAGTACGGCCGCTACGGCATCCCCGTCTACCTGGTGGTGAACCCGTACGTGGCGGAAGTCGTCGTTCACACCCAGCCCACCGAAACCGGCTGCATCGCGGCGCACACGCACCAGTACGGCACCGGCAAGCTCCCGATCGATCTGGCCGGCAGGCGCACCTTCGCCCTCGACCGTTGCCGCGGCCGGCGTCCGAGCCGTGGTGGCCGGAAGGCTGTGCCCGCAGCGCGGAGGACCACTCGGTCTCACGTCCTGAGCCGCCTTCCAGCCGGTGTGCGACGGGTACGACCCCGCCTGCGTGGACTGCAACGAGTGGTTGACCGCCGCGATGCGCGTCATCGTCGATCCCGCGCCGAAGGCCAAGCGCGACGACTGCCGACCGTCGAGTGCCGGCCGGGGCTCAGTCGATCGGTGCGTACAGCACGCCCAGCTTGTCGATCTCGGTGCCCGACCGGCCCGTGAAGCCGACGATCTGCCAGCCGGACGGTGCCGTGAACGTCCTCGTGTCCGACGTCGCCGTGCCGGAGGAGAGGGTACGGCCCCGGTCGGTCGTGAAGGCCGCCGAGAAGACGCGGGTGTGTCCGTCCTTCTGGCCCTGTGTCAGCATCACCGAGGTGAGGTGCTCGCCGGAGCCGAGGGTCAGGGACGTCGCCGTGCCACCCGTACCGCCGTGGGTCAGGGTCGTACCGCCGTCGTGCGTCAGCGACACCGCGTCCAGGCGGGAGGCGCCGCGGAGGGTCAGTGTGCGCGGGGACACGGTGCCCGGCAGGTCGTCCGCGTCGTTGAAGGCGGTGCCGTGCGGGCCGCCGAGGAAGTCGCTCGCCCTGAGGGACGGGTCGAGGGCGTAGGAGAAGCCGACCGTGTGCGGGAAGTGGTCCGAGAGGTGCTTGCCGTCGGAGCGGAGGAAGGACGCCCACTCGTTGTGGTAACGGGTGGCGTCGAGGCTCAGGAGTGCGCTGCCGCGGTAGAGGACCTTGTCGACGACCTCGCAGCCGTCGGCCGGGGCGGCGGAGTCGCAGAGCAGCGGGTCGCCGCCCTGCGGAGGCGCGGTGCCCCCCTTGACGAGGTCGACCCACGGGTCCTTCAGGCCGTTCTCGGACAGCAGGGTGCGGATGTTGTCGCCCGCGCGGGTGTACCGCGTGTTCGTGTCACCCATGACGATCACGGCGTTGCCCGAGGAGTTGGCCTGGACGAAGTCCGACAACTGCTCGATGTTGGCGCGGCGGGCGGCGAGGGCGTCGTCGGTGCTGTCGGCGTTGGTGTGGACGTTGTAGAGGTCCACGAAGACGCCCTCGGCCAGCCGGACCCGGGCCAGTGAGAAGCCCTTGGGCGTGAGGCAGTTGGTTCCCGTGCAGTGGTTCCACCTGACGCGCTGGAAGTCCTCGAAGGCGTGGTCGGAGAGGGTGTTGAGGCCGTCGCCTATCGCCGCTCCGCCGCTGGTCGGTGTGCGGTGCGCGTGGGTGTCGTTGGCGTACAGGGAGGCGTGGTAGTTGAAGTCCTCCTGGACGTTCACGATGTCGTACGCGCCGAGCCGCTGGCCGATGAGCGGGGTGTTCGTCGCCGGGTCGCTGTCGCCGAGGCCGAGGGGGAGGCCGGCGATGTTGTACGTGAGGACGTCGAAGGACCCGGTGGCGGCGGCTGCCGCGGGCGCGGGCGTGGGGGTGGCAGCGGTGGCGGTCGGGCTGGTCAGGCCGGCCAGGGCCAGGGTGGCGGCCGCGAGGGTGCCGAGGAGTCTGCTCATGGTGGGGGTGTCTCCGGTCCGAGGAGTCGATGAAACATGAACGGTGCTCAGATTCGGCGTACAACAGCGCAAGAAGCAAGGGGGCTTGGGGAAACCGTGGGGCGCTGAGGTGATCCGCCGCGCCCGGGTCGCCCCCCGCTCACCCCCTAGTCGTTCAACATTCATCTTTTTCCTCGATCCTCCTCGGGCGGCGCAGCAGCCCCGCGCAGACAGCGGTAACCAGGAGGCATCTTTATGGGGCACAGCCACGCGCACGGTCCTCACCAGCACGGACACGGCGACCACGACCACGGTCACTCGGCGGCGGAGCTGCCCGCCGCCTTCGACACCTCCGTGCCCGACGAGGCCCTGACCCCCGAGCAGCGGTCGCGCCGCTCGCTGCTGCGCCGGGCGGGTCTGCTCGGTGCGGGCCTGGCCGCCGGCAGCGTCCTCACCTCGCCGACCCCCGCCGCCGCGGCCGCCGCCACCACCCGCCGGACGAGCGGCTTCCTGTGGCTGGCCGGAGACCACCACGTCCACACCCAGTACAGCAACGACGGCAAGTACCGCGTCGTCGACCAGGTCCGGCAGGGAACCAAGCACGGCATGGACTGGCTGGTCATCACCGACCACGGCAACGCGACCCACTCCAGAATCGGCGTCGAGAAGGTCAACCCGGACATCCGCGAGGCCCGCGATGCCTACGAGGACACCCTCGTCTTCCAGGGCCTGGAGTGGAACATCCCCGGCGCCGAGCATGGCACCGTCTTCGTGCACCCGGGCCGGAACGAGGTCTCCGTCCTCAAGCAGTTCGAGACCGACTACGACGGCAGCGTCAAGGGCGCCGGCGACTCCACTCCCGCTAACGAGGCGCTGGCCATCGCGGGCCTCGGCTTCCTCGCCGAGCAGGTCCGGAAGCGCAAGGTCAAGGACGTGTTGATGCTCGCCAACCACCCGGCGCGCAAAGGCATCGACTCGCCGCACGAGATCCGGGGCTGGCGCGACGCCACTGGCGATGGCCGCCGCATCGCCGTCGGCATGGAGGGTGCCCCCGGCCACCAGGCCGCCGGCATCGTCAAGGGTCTCGGCATGGGCCGGGCCCGCGGCCTGTACGACGGCGGCCCGGGAGCCAACTCCTTCCCCGGCTACCCGCTGGAGAGCTATCGCACCTGGGGCGGCTTCGACTGGATGACCGCCACCGTCGGCGGGCTGTGGGACAGCCTCCTCGCCGAGGGCAAGCCCTGGTGGATCACCGCCAACTCCGACTCCCACAACGTCTACACGGACACCGCCGTCCGCGGCCCGAACACCGATTACGCCGCCGACGGCAAGCACCAGGACCCGGTCTACGGCGGGAAGATCGACCTCGGCGAGGGCGACTACTGGCCCGGCCAGTACAGCCGCACCCACGTCGGCGCCGACGGCTTCGGCTACGCCGCCGTCATGGACGGCATCCGGGCGGGACGCGTCTGGGTGGACCACGGACAGCTGATCAGCGGACTCGACGTCCGCGTGGCCGGCGGCCGTCGCTGGGCCACGCTCGGCGGCGCCCTGCATGTCAAGAAGGGGACGAACGTCACGCTGACCGTCGACATCGCCCTCGCCGGCGGCTCCAACTGGGCCGGTTTCGTCCCGGAGCTGGCCCGCGTGGACGTCATCCAGGGCAATGTGACGGGCCCGGTCGCGGACCGGGACACCTTCACCGCGCCGACGGCCAGGGTGGTGCGGTCGTACGAGGTGAACAAGTCGACCGGCACCGTCCGTCTCACGTACGGCCTCGGCCCCGTCGACCGCCCGGTCTACGTCCGGCTGCGCGGCACCGACGGAAACCGCACCGCCGTCGGCCCGATGGGTGCCGCGGTGGACCCGGCGGGCCCGGCCATCGACGTCGTCGGGGACGCCGACCCGTGGGCCGACCTGTGGTTCTACTCGAACCCGGTGTGGGTTCTGCCGTCATGACGCCGTACGGACTGACGGTGGACGCGGGTACCAGGGACCTGCGCACGGCCGATCATCTGCTCCACGCGCTGGCGGCCGAACTGTCCCTCCCTGAGGGTGTGTTCGGCTGCACGCACCTCGTACGCGGGGAACGGCCGCGGGTCGTGGTCTCCCTCGCCCTGACGTCCGGGCCGCTCCTGGACGCCGTCGGGCAGCGGCTCGCGGCGCACGGCCACGAGGTGACGTCCGGCATCCCCGACGCGGTGGGCCGCGCGGTGCTCTACCCGGGAGCGGCCACCCTCACGGGCACGCTCACCGTCGCCGACGTGCTCGCGCGGTCGGCGGTCGACCGCGTGACCGTACTCGGCACCCCGGACCGGCCGCCCCCGGCCACCCGCTTGGTGACGAACGGACACGTACGCCCTCAGTGGACGGACGACGGCGAACTCGTCCTGTCCGTCATGCCCGCCGCGGGCGGGATGCTGGTGCCCTTCGAGGTACCGGACCCGACTCCGTGCTGCGCGGACCACTGACGCCCCTTCGGCTCGCACCCTGGTGTCAGCCGCCGAAGACGGCCGTGGGGTCGCCGGTGTTCCAGGCGTCCTCCGCTGCCTGGACCTTGAGGGCGGCGGTCTCGGCGGTGAACGGGGGAAGCGGGGGGACGGGAGGTGCTCACCGTAAGCGCTACCCCGTCTGCCGGAGGCCGCCCCGCACCCCTCCGGTTCTGCACGCCCGCAGGGGCACCTTCACCGTCGACGTGTGACGCCCTAGGCCACTCGCGGCACTACGCGGCGTAACTGCGCGCGGGGGCGATCCTGGGGGGGAGCCCCTAGCAATCTGTGCAGTGATTCGGGGAGGCCCGGCAGCCTACAGCAGGCCCACAGAGTGATGGCGGGCCGCAGGCGGGCGGAGTCGACCTGAGATCCGCGGGCGCGGGGAGCGCGGCGACAACGGTGCAGCGAACGCTGCACGGTCCTCGATCGTGAGGGATCGAGGGGGACGCAGCCGGATGAATTCGGACGGGTATGTCCGGTCCTTTGGCATCGCCGCAGGTGGGACGCGTCACCGAAATGGGTTCGAGTCCCACCCGCCCCACCAAGAAAAACGTTCTGACCTGCGGAAACGCCCCTGGAGGGGTGTTTCCGCGTGCAGCGTTCGCCTCTCATCGGTGCGGCGAACCGGGGGCTGCTGACCCGCCTCAGTGGCGCTGCGCCTTCTTGACCTGGGGTTTTGGGCGGAGCGTGGATGTGGAGCCGTGTCGATGATCCCACGGCGATCCCACGGCTTCTGCATGTGACACGCCGCACACCGAGCCAAATTTGCGCACCCTCGTCGACACCCTCTTCGGCCAGGTGATCGGTTGCCCGCCGGTGAGGACTCCGGGTTCGCTTATGCCTGTCAGCAGCCAGGCCGCTCATGCTGCACGCGGTCGTCATGGCCACCCACAGGCCGGAGCGGGCGCGGTTGCAGCGCTGTCCCGCGCCGAGCCCGGGATGTGCTTCCTTGCGCGCGGGCATGCCTCACGTATTTCTGTGCAGGAATCCCTGACCCGCGCTATCGGTTCCCCGACGGTCAGGGGTCGGCGCCGCCCAGCTGCCGAGCAGACGCAGCGCGGCGTCCGCGCGGGCGTCGGGTGCCGTGAAGATGACCAGGGACAAGCCCTCGTCACCGGGCAGCGCGAGCGTCTCGTACGCGAGGTCGAAGCCGCCCACCACGGGATGCCGGAAGATCTTGGTCCCGTGGGTCTTCTCCCGCACCTCCTGTGCCGCCCACAGGTGCCGGAACTCCTTGCTGTGGCGGCTCAGTCCGGTGACGACCCGGGCCAGCCGTACGTCCCCGGGGCGACGCCCGGCCGACAGGCGCAGGAAGCCGACGGTCTGCCGTGCCACGTCCGCCCACCGCGGGTACAGCTCCCGTGCGGCGGCGTCGAGGAAGACGTGCCGGGCGAGGTTGAGCCGGCGGGCCGGCTCCGAGGCCGGGCCGCCGACCAGGGCGCGGGCCAGGCCGTTGGCGTCGAGGACGTCCATCGACGGGTCCAGGACGTACGCCGGGACGGCTCCCACCGCGTGCAGAAGCCGCCGCAGCCCGTCCCGTACGGAGACGTCGTCCTCCTCCGTCTCCTCGGCGTCGACCGGGGCCGAGGAGAGCGTCGGCCTTCCGCCGTGAGCCCGGTGCGCCAAGTCGTGCAGGTGGGCCCGCTCGGTCGGATCGAGTCGCAGGACACGGGCCAGGCTGTCGAGCACGGTGTCGGAGGGATTGCGGGCCCGGCCCTGTTCCAGGCGTGTGTAGTAGACGGCGCTGCCGGCTCCCCTCTGCGCCGCAGGTACAGGGACCCAACGGCGGCAATGTGAAGCCGAGGTCCTGGAAACGAGCAGGGCTCGCACTGGTCCTTGTGCGCACCGCCGCCCAGTTCTTCAGGCTCACACGGTTCGGCGGCAGGGCTCTCGATCCGGCGCCCGGCAGCGAAGTGGTCGTGCCGGAGGTCTTGACCCGGTGCGGCGAGAACCTCAACTTTCAGGCGCTTGCTGAAAGTTACAGCAATGTTTTGCGTAACGAGGGACTCGTAACTTGGGAGCCGCCGTATGAGCTCGATTGCACGTGCCCGGAGACGCATCTCCGCCGCTCTGGCGGGCGTCGGCCTGATCCTGGGCCTGACCACCGCCCTCACCGTGTCCGCCCAGCCGGCGGCGGCCGCGCCGACCGTCAACGGCGACAAGAAGGTCACCGCCGTCCTGTTCGAGTGGAACTTCGACTCGATCGCCCGCGAGTGCACGCGCACCCTCGGCCCCAA